>JAHZHM010000127.1 GCA_019420265.1 Clostridiales bacterium | reverse complement strand
CGGCTATAAGACGGTGATCATCATGCCGGATTCCGTGAGTGAGGAACGCAGAAAATTGGTGCGGCACTATGGAGCGCAGGTTGTTCTCGTCCACGATGATGGCAATATCGGCGACTGCATCGAGCAGTGCCTGAAAATGGCAATGAAAATGCAAGCGGAAAACCCGAAAGTATATGTCCCGCAGCAGTTTATGAACCCTGCAAACCCCATGGTGCACCGCATACAGACGGCGCAGGAGATTTTAGAGCAGGTGGGCGGCCCGATTGACGGCTTTTGTTCTGGCGTGGGCACGGGCGGCACCATCACGGGTATCGGGGAGACGCTCAAAGAGAAAAATCCGCAGATCGTCATCTGGGCGGTTGAGCCTCAAAACGCGGCGATTCTGGCCGGCGGAACGGTGGTGACGCACCTGCAAATGGGGATTGGCGATGGGCTGATTCCGGAAAACCTCAACCAGAAGATTTACGACGATATCTATATAGTCTCGGACGAAGAGGCGATTCAAACAGCCAAGGATTTGGCGAGGCTAGAGGGGCTCATGTGCGGCATTTCCAGCGGGACGAACGTTGCCGCGGCCTTAAAACTGGCAAAAAAGCTGGGAAAAGGAAAGACTGGGGTAACTGTGCTGCCGGACCCCCCCGAGCGCTATTTCAGCACACCGCTCTTTGAAAATGAGTAACTGAACATAACAAAAAAGCTCTCAATGCTGAGAGCTTTTTTGTTATTTCTTTTCGCTGATTTGAACTTGCAGGCGCTCCTGGCACATGGCAATGCCGGCATCATCCAGGCAGAGCTTCACTTGCTCTAGCAGAGCGCTCTGCACATCCCAGTAATCTTCGGTTTTGCTCCAAACCATCATGCTATACTGAATCCCGCTGTTGAGATAGGCGCAGACGTTGAGATAGGGTTCCGGCTCAGATAGAGCGCCGGGCGTTTGCGAGATGGCCAGCCCCAGTGCCTGTTTTGTCTGGACCAAAGGTGCATCATACGATACGGTGAATTTCAGGTCGATTCTCCGGCGCTCTTCCCGGGTATAGTTGATGATTTTGCCGCCGACTACCTCGCTGTTGGGAAGAAAGATATCTTTGTTATCCGAAGTGCAGATAAGCGTATGGATCAGGCGAATATCCTTGACTTTGCCTTCGGCATGCTCCGTCTCGATATAGTCGCCCACGACAAATGGCTTGGAGACGAGAAGAGTCAG
>JAHZHM010000126.1 GCA_019420265.1 Clostridiales bacterium | reverse complement strand
CCTTGCCGCATAGTTTTGGGCCAGAGGAGCTGGCGTTTGCCAAAGAGCTTTTTGGTGCAATTGGCATTGTGGAAGAAGTAGAAGAGCGCCTGATCTCCACTGTGACTGGAATCAGCGGGAGTGGCCCGGCGTATACTTACATGTTCATTGAGGCGCTGGCGGATGCGGGCGTCAAGCATGGCCTGACAAAAGCGCTCTCTCAGCGGCTGGCAGCGCAGACTGTTTTGGGCGCCGCTAAAATGGTGCAGACGCAAAATAAGCATACCTCACAGCTGCGCGATGAGGTCAGCTCTCCGGGTGGAACGACCATTGAAGCCGTGCAGAAATTGGATGAGTTGGGCCTGAAAAATGCGGTCTACCAGGCAGTAGATGTGTGCGTGGAAAAGGCAAACCGGCTATAAGTGAGGGAGAGCGTGAAGAAAATCGAATTATATACGGATGGCGCTTGTTCAGGTAATCCCGGGCCAGGCGGATGGGGAGCTGTTTTGCTCTATAAAGGGGCGGAAAAAAAGCTTTCCGGCTATGCGGCAGAATCGACAAACAACCGCATGGAGCTGACGGCCGTGATCATGGGGCTTTGCGCACTCAAAGAGCCCTGCGAGGTTACAGTTTATACAGATAGCGCCTATATCAGCAATGCCTTTCATAATGGCTGGACTTTGGCCTGGGAGCGAAATGGTTGGATCAATTCACAGAAAAAGCCTGTCGAAAATAAGGATCTATGGATTTCGCTGATTAACCAGACAAAAGAGCATAAGGTTCGCTTTGTCAAAGTAAAAGGGCATTCGGATAATCACTATAACAATATCTGTGATAAGCTCGCGACAGATGAAATTAAAAAGCACAGCAAAAAAATTTAATTTTGTTCATTATTTTTTGGAGGTTTTATTATGGCATTTTGTAGCAAATGCGGGGCACAAATAGGGGATAAGGATAAATTTTGCCCGTCTTGCGGCGCGATGATTGGTGCGGCTTGCTCCGATTCCGGTGCAAACAAAAACAGACAGCAAACAGAATACCGCTCGGCAGAATCAGCAGCTGGTCAGCAAAATGAGCAGGGTTTTGATCCTGCGGATGTGGCGCAAAATAAGGCGATGGGAATTTTATCTTATTTGGGATTTTTGGTCTTGATCCCGCTGTTGGCGGCCAAAAATTCAAAATATGCGCGTTTTCACGCAAACCAGGGGCTGATTTTGTTCCTTACAGAAGCTTGTATTGGCATTTTAGCATGGATTATCCCCAATATTTTCTTTGGCCTGTGGTATGTCAGCGGAATTTATCATTTGCTGAACGCGCTGAATATTATTTTCAAGCTGCTGGATCTCGCTTGCTTGGGGCTCTCCATTTACGGCATCGTCAACGCTGCTCAGGGAAAGAAATGTGAGCTGCCTGTGATTGGGAAAATCAAGTTGGTAAAATAAAATTATATTAACAAAAAAATAAAAAACGCTGAGGTTTCTCGGCGTTTTTTATTTTCGTCTCTGAAATTGGAGGGCGAAGGAGAGCAAAGAAACAAAAAACAAGACTTCGTAAAACACAAGTTTTACGAAGTCTTGTTGACAAAATAACGGGGAAAGCCGTATAATAATCTCATCAAAGCGTTTTACGCGCTTTTTAAAGCCTGAGGTGTTTTTACTCTATGGAAAACCGCACATATTATGAACAACAAAATTTAAAAAATATGCTACGCATTCGCGAGTTAACCGCGGATATGCCAAACTGGTTTTTGGATTTTATGCGCGCCTGCGAGACGACACATGCTTCACTGACGCGCCTGAACTATTGCTTTGACACGCGCGTGTTCCTCAATTATTTGATTTCAGAACATAAAAATTTTTCCGGCTGCACTATGCAGTCGATCGCGGCAGAGCAGCTAAATGCATTGACGCTGCGGGATTTGGAAATTTATGTGCAGTATCTTGGCTATTATATCAAGCCAGATGAAACTGAATACGAAAATAATGAGCATGGCAAGGCCCGTAAAATCGCCAGTTTGCGCTCGCTTTTTAAATATCTCTATAAGCAAGGGTTGATTTCCTCCAACCCGGCGGAGCTTCTGGATATGCCAAAAATCCATGAGAAGGCGATTATCCGCCTTTCACGCGAGGAAATTGCCGCTATGATAGAGATTATAGAATCTGGAGAAGGTCTGAGTGAGCGGCAAAAGCGCTATCATGTGCACACAGTCCAGCGGGATATCGCAATCGTCATCTTGTTTTTGACCACAGGAATCCGAATCAGCGAGCTGGTCGGCCTGAATATAGAAGATTTAAACTTTAAGGATCTCTCCTTTCGCGTAACCAGAAAAGGCGGCGATCAGAGCATTCTATACTTTGATTATGAAACGGAAGATGTGCTTACCGAGTATTTAGAGCAAAGAAAAATGCAGGGCAGCTATTCCCTCTCTGCCCCGCTTTTCCTCTCGCTGAAAAAGGGCCGGATGACCGTCCGTGCCGTAGAAAATATGATCCAAAAATACGCACGGCTGGCCGCTCCGCTCAAACATATCACACCGCATAAACTGCGCAGCACATAT
>JAHZHM010000125.1 GCA_019420265.1 Clostridiales bacterium | reverse complement strand
GAAGCAATGCGCTGGCCGTTCCACTTATCCCAGGCCGAGAGATTCCAGCCCGAAACGCGCACAGCGCCCTGGGCGATGGAGAGGTTTTCATCCTGCACGATGGTGCTCTCGTCTATCTTGAGAATGACGCCCAGCCCCGTGCAATCCGGGCAGGCGCCAAACGGGCTGTTGAAAGAGAACATCCGGGGAGAGAGCTCCTCGATGCTGATACCGCAATCCGGGCAGGCGTAGTTTTCGCTGAACAGCATTTCCTGGTTGCTATCCGCATCCTGCACGATGACCAGCCCGCCCGAAAGCTTGAGGGCAGTTTCCAGGGAATCGCTGAGACGGCGGCGGATATCCTCCCGCAGGCGCAGACGATCGACAACGACCTCGATGGTGTGCTTGTTGTTCTTGACCAGCGAGATCTCCTCTTCCAGCATGCGCATCTCGCCATCCACCCGCACGCGCGCAAAGCCGCTTTTGGCAAGGTCTGCAAAGATTTTTTTATGCTCGCCTTTTTTCGCCCGGACGATAGGCGCCAGAATATTCAGCCGTGCGCCCTCTGGGAGTTGGAAAACATGCTCTATCATCTGGTCGACGCTCTGCCGCTCGATGGGTTTGCCGCATTTGGTGCAGTGCGGCACGCCCGCCCGGGCATAGAGAATGCGCAGGTAGTCCTGAATCTCGGTTACCGTGCCCACGGTAGAGCGGGGGTTTCGGCTGGTGGTTTTCTGATCGATGGAGATGGCAGGGGAGAGCCCTGTGATATAATCGACATTTGGTTTTTCCATCTGCCCCAAAAACTGGCGGGCATAGGAGGAAAGAGATTCCACATACCGCCGCTGGCCTTCGGCATAGACGGTATCGAAAGCCAGGGAGGATTTGCCGCTGCCCGAAAGCCCCGTGATGACGATGAGCTTATTTCTGGGCAGATCTACGCTGATGTTTTTTAAGTTGTGCTCTTTGGCACCTCGAATGCTGATGACGTCTTCCAATGTAATTACCTCTTCTATCAGGGGCGTTGCCCCGTCCTTTCCGTGTGAGTTTTGGCGAGGGAGCCCCTCCGCCTTGGAGCAGGGAAACTATAGCTCTCCCTTCAACTGCCGAATGCGATCCCGAAGCGCTGCAGCAATCTCGAAATCCAGCTCGGCAGCGGCTTCCTTCATCTGCTTTTCCAGCAACTTAATATTTTTCTCGTTGCGGTTGATCTCCCGGATATCCGAAGTCTGGCTGGAGACTTCCTCCGTCAGATCGATTTTATCGTTGACCTCTTTGACGACGGATTTTGGCGTGATGCCATGCTTCTCATTATACGCCTGCTGCAAAGCGCGGCGGCGGTCTGTCTCGCCCACAGCGCGCTTGATGGAGCCTGTCATCACGTCCGCATAGAGGATGACGCGCCCTTCGGCGTTTCTGGCCGCGCGGCCGATGGTCTGGATGAGGGAAGTCTCGTTGCGCAAAAATCCCTCTTTATCTGCATCTAAAATAGCCACCAGCGCGACTTCCGGGATATCCAGCCCCTCGCGCAGCAGGTTGATGCCCACGAGCACATCGAATTCTCCCAGCCGCAGGCCGCGGATGATATCGATGCGCTCCATGGTGTCGATATCCGAGTGCATATATTTGACGCGCACGCCCATCTCGCTGTAGTAATCCGTCAGCCGCTCGGCCAGCTTTTTGGTCAGCGTCGTAACCAGCACGCGCAGCCCCTGCTTGGTTACTTTGTTGATCTCGGCCAGAAGGTCGTCCAACTGGTTTTCCACCGGGCGGATGATCACCTCCGGATCCAATAGGCCCGTGGGGCGGACGATCTGCTCGACGATGGCCCCCTTGGCCTTTTCCCGCTCATATTCTGCCGGAGTGGCCGAGAGGTAGATGGCCTGGTTGATGCGCTGGTTGAACTCGTCGAACTTGAGCGGCCGGTTGTCTGCGGCGGCAGGCAGCCGGAAGCCGTATTTGATGAGCATTTCCTTGCGCGCCTTATCGCCGTTATACATGGCGCGCACCTGCGGCAGCGTCACATGAGACTCGTCCACAAACAACAGATAGTCTTTGGGGAAGAAGTCCATCAGCGTAAACGGCGCTTCGCCTGGGCTTCTGCCATCGAAATAGCGGGAATAGTTCTCAATGCCCGAGCAGGAGCCGACCTCCTGAAGCATCTCCATATCGTAGGTGGTGCGCTGCAAAATGCGCTCGGCTTCCAGGTATTTGCCCGCCTGCTTGAACATCTCGGCCTGGGAGAGCATGTCCGCCTTGATGCGCGGAATGTTGGCCAAGATTTTTTCGCGGCTCACGGCATAGTGCGTCGCCGGGAAGATCATGACGTAGCTGGAGGAAAGCACGGGCTTTCCCGTGACGACATCCACTTCCAAAATGCGGTCGATCTCGTCTCCAAAAAACTCGATGCGGATGGCTCTGGAAAGGCCGCCCATGGGGAAGACCTCCACAATGTCGCCCCGCACCCGGAAAGTGCCGCGGACAAATTCGATGTCGTTGCGCTTGAAATTGATGGCGATCAGGCGCTCCATCAGAACGTCGCGGTCGATGGTCTGCCCGGTGCGCAGGGCAACCGTCGCATCCTTATAGTCCTCCGGCGCGCCGATGCCATAGATGCAGGAGACACTGGCCACAACGATGACATCCCGCCGCTCCAGCAGCGCCGAAGTTGCGCTATGGCGCATGCGGTCGATCTCCTCGTTCATGCTGGAATCCTTCTCAATATAGAGATCGCGCTTCTCGATATACGCCTCCGGCTGGTAGTAGTC
>JAHZHM010000124.1 GCA_019420265.1 Clostridiales bacterium | reverse complement strand
TGATCGGCTTGAGCTGGAGCATGGTCCCCAGTACAGAGGGAATCAGCCCGATTCTGCCGCCTTTTCTCAAATATTCCAGCGTTTCGACGCAGAAAAACACCTTCGTGTTTGCGACATCCCATTCCAGTTTTTCCACAATCTCTTCAAATCCCATGCCCTGCCGGACCATCTGCAGCGCGTGAATGGCTGTAAACCCGGCGCCAATGCCAATATTTTTGGTATCGATCACCTGCGTCTGAATCCAATCAAACTGCGCGGACGCCAGCCGAATAACGCCATGTGTTCCGGAAAGGCCGCTGGAAATGGTAATCGCGATCACCTTCTCATAGCCATCTGCCGCGATCTTCGCAAAAATATGCTGCACGCTTTCCAGAGAGGGCAGCGATGTTTTGGGCACCTCCTCTTCAAAGCGCTCATAAACCTTCTGCGCTGTGATATCAATGCCATCCCTATACTCCCCATCTGCATACCGAATGAGCACGGGAATGCTATAAACTTCTTCGGATACTGCCAGCTCCGGCGGGACATCCGTGCAGGAATCGATGAGAATTGCAATTTTTTCCGGATTCATAGTTTTGTTCCTTTTGTTATCTAGTTTTAAATATTATATTATATAATTTATATTATATTGTCAACTATTTTTCTTCTTGACATCTTCTGGTCGTTTCTGATATGCTTGTTTCAAAATACGCACACCATGCAAGGAGTTTTTTTATGTGCACCGATTTTCAAGCTTCCGCCGCCTATCAGGAAGTGCTACAATTTCATTTTCCTCGCTACGGCGAACTTCCAGCGCTGGAGCTTTATATGGATCAGGTGCTTGGGGTGGTCAATCAGTCCCTCCGCATCTTTGCCGCAGACGGCGAAAATCTGCTCACTTCCGCCATGGTCAATAACTATGTGAAAAAGAAGCTGATGCCCCCGGCTCTGGGCAAGCGCTATTCTCCCGGGCATGTTGCGCATCTTCTTTTTATCTGTACGCTCAAGCCTGTGCTCAGTATTTCTGAAATTCACGCACTGCTGACTCTGGAATGCCAACAGCTCCCAGGGCAGCAGGCTTTCGATTGGTTTGCAGAGTCGTTAGAACAATCGCTCCACTGTGTCTTTGCTCACGATCAATTCGATGCTTCTCCTCTGCCCCAGCCTTCCCACGAGCGGCTCGTGCGCGCCGCAGTTTTTTCCTTTGCAAACAAACTTTATCTGCAAAAATACTTGGCATGGAGCGCTGCCCTTTTAGAGGAAAAGAGCGGAAAGAAAAAAGCAAAGGAGAATAAAAAGCATCTGGCAGAGGTGTAGGTCGGTTTTTAGCGCTCACTCCGGGCATAGGATTGGCTGACTTTAAAGGCAATGCTACTAGGCGTTGCCTTTTTGCAAACAGGCGTATCTTGCCGGCATTTTTCCGGGAGACTATGATGAAAGGGCAGCAAAGGCTGACACTTTGTTTTGGAGGAAAAGATGGATACCGCAACGACCTTCGCAGAAAAGCTAAGGGAAGCTAGAAAAAATGCCGGGCTAACACAGGAGCAGCTAGCAGAAAAACTCCTGGTATCGCGGCAGGCAATTACAAAATGGGAATCGGAAAAAGGGCTGCCCGATATCGAAAATCTAAAACGGCTATCGCAGATTTTTGGCATCAGCATCGACGATCTTTTGAGCAGCAAAGAAACCGAATTCTATGGAGTTTATCGGGAGCAGATCGAGCTTGGCCATTATGAATACCACCCGAAGCTTCATGGCGTTTGGCGCAAAAAAACGGGGCAGAAGGAT
>JAHZHM010000123.1 GCA_019420265.1 Clostridiales bacterium | reverse complement strand
AGATAAGCCCAATAATTTCTTTTATGAAGCACCCATATAACTGCATCACACTCCTTATTGCTTTCACACGCAAAATAAAGTGCAACTAGAGGATTCTCCGTCCAATCTAAAAATCGTGTAGGAACACCGTAATGTTGCGCCAACTCCACCCATCTTATATAATCATGCGTATCTAAACAGGAAATATAAGCAGATGCTTCTCGAATAAAGCTCTGAAGTATCCTCCGCTCACTTGCATAATTCAAATATTTAGGATTTATAGCATCAACTCTAGTTTCTACCGTCCTATAAATGCTTGGCAAAAGTTTGTAATCACGATCTTCCATACCCCGAAAAAGAAAATCATTATCTATTGGATTATTCATCAGGGGAAGACTCGGATATTCTTTACCCAGCTCTTCAAGTATGTTTAAATAATCTGCTACGTCGCTTATATAAATTTCGTCCATTATTATCACCATAAATATATTTTTGCTCTAGATATTATTGTTTTCTAAATTTTCTTTGGTCTTTCTATTTAAACAGAGCTTCGCTTTGAGAGCTAAAAAGAAAAGGCTGTATCTTGTTTTCCAAAATACAACCTTTTTTCTTTGGTCTGGGTGACAGGAATTGAACCTGCGACCTCTTGAACCCCATTCAAGCACGCTACCAAACTGCGCTACACCCAGAAAACACAATAATGATATTATCACTCTCCATTTAATTTGTCAAGGTAAAAATCGTATTCCCTCATTTAGAATCAGCAGCGCGCTCTCATAAAAATAGCAGCGAAGAATAATGCTTCCATGTTCTTCGCTGCTATTTTTCTAGGCCAGATAGGCCTAATCTTATTCCTCTTCCTCTTCTTCATAGAGGCGGATAAACTCATTCCAAGCTGCCTCCAGCTCCTCTTCAGATTCGACAGGGCTGAAAACGCTCTCTTCGCCATCTTCATCCAAGCGCATGATCAGCACTTCGCCTTCCTCAAAATCCTCCAGGGGGACGACGGGCAGAAGCGACGCATAAAAATGTTCGCCGCAATCAAACGTCATCAGGCACTCAAACTCAACTTCGTTTCCCTCATCATCCGTCAGCGCAATGATGTTGCTCTCGATATCCATCTCACCATCGTGGCCTGCGCAATGCTCGCAATGACCGTTGCAATGTTCGCTCATGTTATTTTCTCCTAAATCAGTAAATTTTCGTTCTATCTAAATAGCCCTGCAATATCGCTACCGCAGCCAGCTTATCGACCACTTTTCTCCGCTTTGCTCTGCTGACATCTGCCTCAATGAGCGTGCGCTGCGCAAAGACTGTTGTCAGCCGCTCATCTTCCATGATGAGCTCGCGCCCCGTCGCCTCTTTTAGCTTTTGGGCAAATGCAGAAATTTTCTCCGCCTGAGGGCCAATCGTCCCGTTCATATTCTTGGGAAGCCCGCAGACAATTTGCTCCACGCCGTGCTTTTCACACAGCGCCTTGATATAGGCAATATCCTCTTCCTCGCCCTGAACCTGATAGGATTCCAGGCCCTGCGCCGTGATGCGCAGCGGATCCGAAAGCGCAATGCCAATGCGCTTCTCTCCAACATCCAAACCCATGATCTTCGGGTATAACAATCCTGCCTCCTATTCGAGATTCTCGATATACTGCGAGACAATCTCTTCCAACAGCTCATCTCTATCCAGCCTGGTCAGCAGGCTGCGCGCGCCGTTAAAACTTGTGATATATGTCGGATCGCCGGAGAGAATATACCCAACCAGCTGATTGAGAGGATCATATCCCTTTTGCTGCATCGCATCGCAGGCGAGTTTGATAATCCCGCGTGCAGGGTTGTCCATGTCTTTTGTCAAGACAAATTTTGTTGTCCGATCAGCATGATTCATCGTGATAGCCCTCCTGTTGCCCTCTTAATAGAATTATTATATACCAAGCCCATTTACAAATCAACCAATCTGCGCCTGAATTTACCAGTTTTTCGGAGATTTTTGGCGCCTTTTCTTGATGCAAAGAGCCGCTCTGCCGAGCGGCTCTTCACGATTACCACATGTTGCAAACTGCATTCTCAAGAGCGCGTTTGCCCTTTCTCATGCTTCTCTTCATAAAGGTCTTGGTTCCGGGAACGGTTGCCATAACCGCAGCTGCGCCCACCAGACCGCCCATCAAAAAACTAAGGGCTGAGCATTTCATATTCATTTCAAACTCCCTTCTGCAAATGAATTCTCATCTTTAATCTGCGCAAAAAGAGGGAATTTAATCACAAATTCATGTGTTTTTCAAATTTTTCATTTTTAAATGCAAACCGCTATTTACGCAGCCGCTGGGCGATCTCCGCCAATGTCTGCACCGCGGCTTCTACTTCCTGCTGCGTCGTGTAACGCGAGAAGGTAAAACGCAGGGCGCCCCGCGCCTCCTTTTCAGAAAGCCCCATCGCCATGAGGACATGCGACGGCGAAAGCGATCCTGCCGTGCAGGCAGAGCCGCTGGAGCAGGCAATGCCCATCATATCCAGGTTATAAAGCGCGGCTTCGCTGGTCAGCTCGGGAATGCGCAGGTTGACATTGCCGGGCAGCCGCTGGGTGGGATGGCCGTTTAAAATGACGCCAGGAATTTTCTCGCGCGCCATTTTGATCATCTCTTCCCGCAGCATCGTCAGGCGCTGCGCTTCGCCTTCCAGTTCCTGAGACG
>JAHZHM010000122.1 GCA_019420265.1 Clostridiales bacterium | reverse complement strand
GCGGAGAACAGCGCGATATCGATATCCTTGCCTTTGATGCTATCCGGCGTCAGCTCGATGATCTCGTGTTCTTTTCCCATGAACGTAACCTTTTTGCCGGCGCTTTTCGCCGAAGCAAACAGATAGTAGTTCTCGACGGGCAGGTTGCGTTCTTCCAGAACTTGCAGAAATTTTCTGCCGACCATGCCTGTCGCGCCAACAACAGCGACGTTATACTTTTTCATTTCAATCCTCCATATATGTGAAACATAAATTAAAGACCATTTTTAAGGTATCATAGCATTTTTTGGGGTATGGCGCAAGCCAAAATGGGCAAAATGACGGGGATTATCCTGCAAAAATCCTATTTTTGAATGCACCAGGAAAAATTCTTTCCTAGATCCGGGGGAAAGCCGGACAAACTGGGTTTGATGGTTGAAAGAAACGGGGATTTTGTAGTATAGTATAAGGTAATGAAATTTGTGTGAGGTGCTTTGCCGATGTGCGACGAGAGCTATACTGCGCTGGCCGATTTTTACGACGGGCTGATGGCCGATATTGATTATGACGCATGGGCAGAGTATGTGCATGGTTTGCTTCAAAAGGCGGGCCGGCCGGTAAAGCGGATTGGCGAAGCCGCCTGCGGCACGGGGAATCTCACGCTGCGCCTGAAAAAGATGGGATACGATATTCTGGCATCGGATGCCAGCCCTCAGATGCTGGAGCGAGCGGCGCGAAAGGCCAGAGAGGCTGGCCAGCAGATTGTGTTTTCCTGCCAGGATATGCGTAAGCTGCAGTTTCCAAAGGTGGATGCGGTCGTCTGCGCCTGCGATGGCATCAATTATCTTGCGCCGGGAGAGCTTTCTTCCTTTCTAAAGGCGGCAAGGGCATGCCTGCGGCCGGGTGGGGCGCTGCTCTTTGATATGAGCAGCCGCTATAAGCTGGAGCAGATTCTGGCAGATCAGCTCTTTTTTGAAGACGGAGAGGAACTGACCTATTTTTGGCGCAACGCCCAAAATGAGGATAAGCAGTGTGTGGAGATGGAGCTGACCTTCTTCTGCAAAGATGCGCAGGGGAAGTATACGCGCACAGATGAAGCCCAGCGCCAGTATTGGCATGAGGCGGGCGCGGTCTTGCAGGATTTGCAGAAGGCGGGCTTTGAGGCCAAAGCCTATGTTTTTGGGACGGAACAGCCGCCGGATGAGAAGTGCGAGCGCATTCAGTTTTGGGCAGTGAAAAAGCAAGAGGTATGATAATTTGAAAAATCAGTTAGTGCATTTGATGTTAAATGATGAAGTCCGCATCATTGCGGCAGATACGACGCAGCTTGTGGAAGAGGCCAAGGCGATTCACGGGACATACCCCGTGGCGACAGCTGTGCTTGGGCGCACGCTGACAGCCGCGGCTATCCTGGGCAGCCAGCTGCGGCGGGAATGGGAGAACCTGACCATTACGCTAAACGGCGGCGGCCCGGCAGGCACGGTTTTGGCTACGGCCAATGGAAACTGCGAAGTCAAGGGGTATATCGCCAATCCGCAGGTGAATTTGCCGGCAAGAGAGGATGGCAAGCTGGATGTGGGCGGCGCAGTCGGCAAAGATGGCTTTTTGACCGTCAGCAAAGACCTTGGCCTAAAAGAGCCGTATGTGGGGCAGACGGCGCTGGTATCCGGCGAAATCGCAGAGGATCTGGCCTATTACTATCTGCAAAGCGAGCAGCAGCCCACCATCGTCTACCTGAGCGTTTGGGTGGATATCGATACTTCCGTGCTGCGCGCCGGAGGGTTGGTTATCAGCCCAATGCCGGGCGCCAGCGAGGAGACGCTCTCGTTTATCGAATCGCGGCTTTTTGAAATTCAAAACTACGCGCTCATGCTCATGCAGTACTCCCCGGAGGAAGCCGTCCGCAAAATTTTCCGCGACGGCAAAATTGAGCTGACCCGAGAGCAGGAGCCCAAATATATCTGCAACTGCAGCAGAGAGCGCTTCTCCCAGGGGATTTTATCCCTGGGCAGAGAGGAGATTGAGCAGATGCTCAAAGAGGACGGGCAGGCAGAGGTGGTCTGCCAGTTCTGCAACAAACAATATCTATTTCCCGCAGAGGACCTGCAAAAACTACTGGAAGAGACGAGCGAATGATCAAAAATCAAAAGGCGCAGCCCAAAGTGGTGAGCTTTGAGCGGGGCGCAGAATACTACTATTTAAAATATCAGCGGCAGATGGACAAAGGCGCCTATTTGGATGCGCTGGATTCCCTGCGCACGGCGGTTAGGAAAGAGCCGGGCAACAGCATCTATCAGCTGGCGCTGGCAGAGTTCTATACGGAAATCAACTATTTTGAGGAGAGCAACTACTGGGTGCTGGAGGCAATGAGGCGTTTGCCCGCAGAAGAGGGGCGCACGCTGTTTTTGCTGGGCTGCAATTTTTTTGGCATGCGGGAGGAGCAGAAGGCTCAGGAGTGCTTTGAGAAGTATCTAGATCGGTATGAGAACGGCGAATATGCGCCGGATATCCAGGATTTTCTGGAGATGATGGAATTCGATGCCGAGGAGTATGGCGTTCCGCGGGAGTGCCTGGCTAGAAGCGATGAGGGCCGGGATTACCTGGACCGGGGAGAATACGATAAAGCTATCGAGATTTTAGGCGAGATCTGCGGTGAATACCCGGATCTGGAATATGCAAAAAACAACCTGGCATTGGCGCATTATTGCCGGGGAGATATCCAGCAGGCGATTGCGCTTTCCAAAGAAGTGCTGGCATATCGGCCAAAGGATACCTACGCAACCTGCAACCTTGTGCTGTTTTCTCTTGCGATGGACGACCCGGAGCAGCTGCTCTATTATTGCGGCAAGCTGGATGCTCTTGCGCCCGAAGATCCGGATGAGAAGATCAAAATTGCATTGACATACAGCGAGCTCAATGAAGATGAAAAGGCATACCGCGTGCTGTGCCAGGCACTGCAGGAGATCCCATACGATCCGCAGGCGCTGTTTTTGGCGGGTGCAGCGGCGGCAAACACCGATCGCTTGGCGGAAAGCCTGGATTATTTCCTGAAGATGATTAAGCTGCGGCCGGAAGATACCATCGCGCTTTTCTACAAAAACTATGTGCAGAATGCTCTGAAAAAGGGAGAAAAGGTGTTTATCGCCTATAACTATCAGGTTCCCATTGCGGAGATGCACCGGCGCATCAGCTATTTAAATGAATGTTTTCGCAAAAATCAGCGAAATCTACAAGAGCTGTGGCGGGAGGACGATTATTTCTCCTCGCTGCTCATCTGGGGGCTCAGCGTGG
>JAHZHM010000121.1 GCA_019420265.1 Clostridiales bacterium | reverse complement strand
GGGATTTGCGCTTAAAAAGCCAAAACGCCCATATGCTCGAGCAAAATTTTGAGCCCAAGCAGCACTAAAATCAAGCCGCCGGCCAGCTCCGCCCGGGATTTATATTTGGCGCCAAAGCAGTTGCCCAGCTTCACCCCGGCAAGCGAGAGGAGAAAGGTTACGATGCCGATCAGCGAGACAGAGAGCACGAGCTCGGCCTGCAAAATGCCGAAGGTTACGCCCACGGCCAGAGCATCGATGCTGGTGGCGATGGCCAGCGGGAGCATTACTTTAAGGGAGACGCTGGCATTTGGCTGAACGTCCTCCTTGCGGGATTCCAAGATCATATTCCCGCCGATGACGGCCAGAAGCGCAAAGGCGATCCAGTGGTCCAGCGCCTCGATCTGCCCGGCAAAGCTGGAACCGAGGAAATAGCCCAGAACCGGCATTCCGGCCTGGAACAGCCCAAAATACAGCCCGATGATAACGGCGTGTTTCCAATTCAGCCGGGGCATGGAGAGCCCTTTGCAAATAGAGACGGCAAAGGCATCCATTGCAAGGCCCACGGCAATGAGAAAAAGCTCTAGGAAAGACATAATCGCTCCTTACTATGATTTGAAGATAAGCGGGCAGGCTGCCCTATCGTTATACATTGAATTTGAAGAGCACAACATCGCCGTCCTGCATGACGTATTCTTTGCCTTCCTGGCGCACGAGCCCCTTCTCTTTGGCAGCGAGCATATCGCCGCCCAGCTCTTTTAGCGCATCGAATGCGATGACCTCCGCCTTGATGAAGCCGCGCTCGAAATCGGTGTGGATTTTGCCGGCGGCCTGGGGCGCTTTTGTGCCGCGGGTGATGGTCCAGGCGCGCACTTCGTCCTCGCCGGCGGTGAGAAAGCTGATGAGTCCCAGCAGGCTATAGCTCTCCTGCACCAGCTGATCCAGGCCAGATTGCGAGATGCCCAGCTCCTGCATGAAAAGCTGTTTCTCCTCCGGCTCCAGCATGGAGAGCTCTTCCTCCACTTTGGCGCTGATGACCAGAAGCTGTGCGTTTTCCTGCTCGAGGCGCGCCTTGAGCTGCATCACCAGCGGCAGATCCGAAATTGGGGTGCCCAGCTCCTCTTCAGAGATGTTGGCGACATAGATGATGGGCTTATCCGTCAAGAGGAAGAGATCCCGCAAAAGCGCCTGTTCGCCTTCTTCCAGCGGCACGGTGCGCGCGGGCTTGCCCGCCTCCAGCGCGGCATAGAGCTTCTTTAAGGCCGCCGCCTCCTGCACATATTTCTTATCGCCGCTTTTCTGCATCTTTTCCGCGCGGGTCAGGCGCTTTTCGACGCTCTCCATATCCGCGAAAATCAGCTCGAAACTGATGGTCTCCATATCCCGCACAGGATCGACTTTGCCATCCACATGCGTGATATTCTCATCCTCAAAACAGCGGACGACATGCACAATCGCGTCCACTTCCCGGATATGCGAGAGGAACTTGTTGCCCAGCCCTTCGCCCTTGCTGGCCCCTTTGACCAGCCCCGCAATGTCGACAAATTCGATGGTGGCCGGAGTGAATTTTTTGGGATGGTGAATTTCCGCCAGATAATCCAGCCGCGCATCCGGCACGCTCACCATGCCGACATTGGGCTCTATCGTGCAGAAAGGGTAGTTTTCGCTGGCCGCGCCAGCCTGAGTAATGGCATTAAATAGCGTGCTCTTGCCTACGTTAGGCATACCGACGACGCCGAGTTTCATTGGTTGTGGTTCCTTTCCTGGGTATTTGCAATGCTTTCTTATTATAGACGATTTCATCCAAAAAGTAAAATTTTCAAAGAGAGCCATGAAAGTGTTTCCGGGCGCGTAAAATAATGGTAAAATAGATGCACGGCCTAAGCGGAAGAAAGGCATGGATGGACGGCCGCCGGCAGTGCACGATGCGCGGCGCCGGCGTGGTAAATGGCCTCGAAGCTACCGGCCGGGCAAGGAGGGCGAGCGATGAAAGAGGGGAAAAAGAATTTCGCCGTGCTGTGCGGCAATCTCGCTCTGCTGGGCTTTTTTTACTGGCTTTGCCGGTATGCCTTGTTTGATTTGCACGGCATGAAGGACTGGCCGAATATTTTGGCTGTTTGCGTGCTCGCCGCGCTGGCCAATTCCTGGGCGTTTCGCAAAAGGTGGTTTTCTCTCTCGGCGGTTTTGGGCTACCCTTGCGGCTTTGGCATCGGGCTGGCGCTGAACTGGGATGCCGTCAATTCTGCCGGGGCGCGCTCGAATAATCTTTGGCTGATTTGGGCCGGATGCCTTTCGGGCTTTCTGCTCATGGGCGCGGCGCTGGAGCTTTGCACGGCAAGGGCAGCAGGGAAAAAACGCGGCGCAGAGGCTTCAAAATAGTAGGAGGAAAATACATGAATATTTTGCAGGGAATCATTCTGGGTATTTTGCAGGGATTGACGGAGTTTTTGCCCGTCTCCAGCAGCGGGCATCTGGTGCTGTTCCAGAATATCATGGGAATTGATAGCGGCAATATGCTGTTTTTTAACGTCATGGTGCATGTGGGCACGCTGGTTGCCATTTTCGTCGTGTTTTGGAAGGATATCGTCAGCTTGCTGCGCCATCCGGTTCAGAAGCTGATGGGGCTGCTCATTGTGGCGACGATCCCGGCGGTCATCGCAGAGCTGCTCATCGGGGATTTTATCGAGAGCACATTTGGCGGGCAGTATCTGGGTGTGGGCTTTTTGCTGACGGCCGTGCTGCTGACGCTCTCCGAGATGCTCAGCGCGCAAAAGCGCCATAGAAAGAAGGAAATCAGCTATGCCAATGCGGCGGGCATCGGGTGCATGCAGGCTGTGGCGGTGTTTCCGGGTATTTCGCGCAGCGGCTCCACGCTGGCCGGGAGCCTTTTCATGGGGCTGGATCGCGGCCTTGCGGCAAAGTTTTCCTTCCTGATGTCCATTCCGGTTATCTTGGGATCGACAGTCCTGGAGGGCTATAAGCTGGTGACAGACGGCGCTGGCACGGTTTATCTCTGGCCCACCATCTTCGGCATGATCGCGGCTGGGCTCTCGGGCTATTTCGCCGTGCGCTTTATGCTCAGCCTCATCCGCAAGCGCAAGATGTATGGCTTTGCGCTGTATGTGCTGGTTTTGGGCATTCTGGTCATTCTGGATCAGGCATGGTGGCACCTGGTTTTCTAAGAGAAAAAAAGAAGGCGGCAAATGCCGCCTTCTTTTTTTGTGCAATCTATAGCTCTTTTTCAAAATAAACCATATCTTTCAGCAACACGCCACCGTCGTAAATGGGGTGATCATAGTTGTCGGTGAAAAAATCTTTTAACCGATGCGAATAGGAAAAGCCGCATTTTTCATAGAAAGGGACGGTTGCAGGGCTATCTCCCGTGCCAACCAGCATCTTTTGATAGCGGCCTTGATAGCAGGCAAACAGATGCTGAACCATCGCACGGCCATATCCTTTTCCCTGGTCCTCCTCTCGGGTGGCCAGGTTTTTCAGCTCGCAAGTCTGCGCATCCTCCTGGGTTACGACGGCGATGCTGCGCACCTGTCCGCCATCCCATAGGGCAAACATCTCGCCCCGCTCCAGATAGCGGTCGATCATGTCTTCCTGCTCATCGGCCAGCAGGAGCAAATCCAGATACTGCTTTTTGTTTTGCGTCACTTTTTTGATTTCGATTATGGAAACCACACCTCTTTTGATAGAAACTCGGCAATTTTGCCGGCAGATCCATCTTACGGCATGAAAGGCGCGCTGTCAAACAAAATCAGCGCGGCAGCGGAGCGGTAAACTTGTAGTGGCTCCTTTTAAGGCCGATATGCTCGTAGAACTGGTGCGATCTCTCCCGGCGCAGATTGCAGCAAACCTCGATTTGCAGACAGCCTTCCTGCTGTGCTCTTTGCTTTGCCGCCTCCATCAGCGCCCGGCCTGCGCCAGAGCCTCTGGCGCTAGGGCAGAGAATCAGCTCCTGCACTTCGGCAATTTTGCCCGCATGGTGCAGCAGGCTCTGCATATGCAGGCTGCAAAAACCCAGTACTTCGCCCCCGTCTTTGCAGAGCAGATAGCAGATTGCGGGGTTTTGCAGATTCTGCAGATAGATGCGCTCAAAATCCGCGGGGCAAAGCGTCTGTTCTTCCAGTTGGCAGATGAGCTTATAGATGGCCTGCATATCCGAAATAGTCGCCGGGATAATTTGCATCTTTTCCTCCTAAGAAAAAGAGCAGGAAAATCCTGCTCTTGCTCGTTTTTGGGTTACATCTGCTCGGGCGCATCGATGCCGATGAGCGCCAGGCCGGTTTTGATGACTGTGCGCGTCGCATCTACCAGCGCCAGCCGCGCCGCGGTTCCCGCAGGGTCCTGCTCATCCAGAATGCGGATGTCGTAGTAGAATTTGTTGAATGCCTGCGCCAGAGAGACGACCTGCCGTGTGATCATAAACGGCTCGTATTTCTCCGCGGCCTTGACGATAACGCTCGGAAACTCCTGAATGAGGCGCAGCACAGCGAATGCCTGGTCGCAGTTCAGCGCCGCGTAGTCCGGGGCGGTATCATAAGCACCGGCGGCGGCTTTGCGCAGCAAAGAGCAGGCCCGGGCATGTGTATACTGGACATACGGCCCGGTTTCGCCGTCGAAATTGAGCAGGCGATCTAAATCGAACGTGATATCCTTGATGCGGCTGCCCGAGAGCACGCTGAATACCACCGCGCCGACGCCAACCTTTTTTGCAATCTCGTCTTTGTTATCCAGATTCGGGTTTTTCTCCTGGATGACGCTGCGAGTTTTTTCAATGGCGGAGTTGAGCACATCCTCCAAAAATACCACGCGGCCTTCCCGGGTGGAAATGGTGCCGTCTGCCAGAGAGACCATGCCAAAAGCCACATGCACGCAGTCTGTTGCGAAATCCGCGCCCAGGAGCTCCAGCACCTGGAAGAGCTGGCGGAAATGCAGGTTTTGCTGATAGGCGACGACATACAGGTTTTTATAGAAATCGTAGGTCTTCTTGCGGTAAAATGCGGCGGCGAGGTCCCGCGTCGCATAGAGCGTCGCGCCATCCGAGCGCAGAATCAGGCAGGGCGGAAGCTCATAGTCGTCCAGGCGGACGATCTGCGCGCCGTCGCTTTCCTCCAGCAGATTTTTGGCTTTCAGCTCGTCGATAATGGGCTGCATCTTATCGTTGTAGAAGGATTCGCCGGCGTAGGAATCAAAGTGAATGCCCAGCAAATCGTATACCTTGGAGACTTCCTTGAGCGTCAGCTCTTTGAACCAGCCGAAAATGGCAAGCGCCTCCTCATCGCCATCCTCGATTTTCTTGAACCAGGCACGGCCCTCATCATCCAGGGCAGCATCCTGCTTGGCTTCCTCGTGAAAACGGACATATAGCTCCAAAAGCGCCTGAATCGAGCGCTGCTCGACATCCTCGCGGTTGCCCCAGCGCTTGTATGCCGCGATGAGCTTGCCAAACTGCGTGCCCCAGTCGCCCAAATGGTTGATGCCGACGCAGTGGAAACCCAGGAAGTTATAGATATTATAAAGCGCATGCCCGATGGCCGTGGAAGAGAGATGGCCGATATGGAAGGGCTTGGCAATATTGATGGAAGAATAATCGATGGTAACGGCGCGGCCTTCGCCCATCTGGGAAGAGCCATATCGCTCGCCCTGCTGGCCGACGGCCGAAAGCGTGCTTTGCGCGAAGAACGCCCGATCTACAAAGAAATTCAAATACCCGCCTGCAATTTCAACTTTGGAAATCCAGCTGGGCTTTTGGAATTTTTCCAGCAAATCTGCGGCAATTTTGGGCGGAGCCATGCGCAGGGTTTTGGCCAGCTTAAAGCAGGGCAGAGCATAATCGCCCATGTTCGCATCCGGGGGGATTTCCAGCATATCTTCCAGCTCGGAAGCAGAAAGAGAGGGCAGGGCGCTATTTAAAAGCAGAGCAAGTTCACTTTTGTAATCCATGTTACACCATCCATTTTCTTGCGTTTTTTCCTATTTACTATATCATACGCCCCGGAAAATGGCAACGGGCGGCAGGGAAAACTGGGGCACTAACGCTCGGAAATATTGCAAATTTTATCGCTCATGAGCTCTAGGGAAAACCGACGCACAAAAAAGATGTGCTCGGAAAACTTTTCGCAAAAGGCAAGCTCCCCCGGCTGACAAAATTGCGCAGGCGCTGGGAAAGCGTCTCCAAAAAACTCCAACAGATCCTCAAAACTGAGCTCTCGGGCCAGAGAGGGAGAGAGAAAGGAGAGGGCGGAGGCCGAATCCCGGTGCTGCATGGCCAGGGCAAAGGCCGGGGCCGGGTCGATTTGCTCGTCTGGCAGGCGGGCCAGGCGGATGGAGGGTTTTTCCGGGTTTTCCCGATATTGCCGGACGACGCAGTAGCCGCAGCGCTGAGAAGGGCCAAAGAGTTCCAGGCCTGTCTGCGGCGAGAGGTGATACTGCGTATATGCCTCGCAGAAAAGCAACTTTTTGGACTGCACTGCCATGCAGGCAAGCGCCTTTTTCTCCGCCTGCTCCAATTCAGCAAAGACGCAAAACTCATTGCCGATTTTTGCTGTGAAAAGCTTGGCGCTTTCTGCGGAGAAAGGCAGCGTGCAGGCAAAGAGAATGCGGTTATTCTCCTCCAAAGAAAAGCAGGGCACGCGGTCGAAATAGACCTGGGCGCGCATCCTCTGGCCGTTAAAAGAAAAACCATGTGTTGCCACGAGGTAGGGCAGGCAGGGCGTGCTGGCATAGGGCGGAGAGAGCTGCACGCAGCAGATTTCCCCCAGAAGATAAACGTTAAGCACGCCGTCATCCCGCAGGATGACCGGCTTTTCCTCGGAAAGATCCAAAATGCGGGAGAAGGGGAGATAGACTTTATCATCCGTCTGCTCCAGAGGGGAAAAGGAAAGACAAAAACGCCCCCTTGGAATGCAGAGTGAAAGCTGCCCGCCCAGCAGCTCTCCTGCCAGCGAGCCATTTAGATAGACCAGCCCATCTGCGGGGCTGGAGATTTGAAGAAGATTTAGATGCTCCATGTTATACTATATTCAAATATGCGCCAGGAATGTATAAAAAGTTCTATTCCTCGCGTCCCGGCAATAAAAATATTTTAGAGTTTACGAAAGCAGAGCAAAGTTTCTGCTTTTTTGTTTCATTAAGGGGCGCTGGCCCCTCGGCGATTGTAAAACTCCCGCCGAAAACCGGGATGAAACCGCCGTTTTTAGAGGCATGGGGCATCTTTTTGTGGTTATATTCTCCGAGACAGACGTTCATAATATAGGTAGAAAATCGAAAGGGTTTTTAAGTATGGCAGAAAAGCAAAGGCAGGCCTCTGGAAAGGCTGGATGGTCGCCGGAAGAGACGGCGCTTTTATTTGAGGAGATTGACCGCGCGGCGGCACAGGAGCAGCCCATTCGGCGCGCGTTTGAAGTGGTGGCGCAAAAGACGGGGCGGCGGCCGAACAGCATTCGCAATTACTACTATACAAAGCTGCGGGAAGAGCCGGGCAGGGGCAAAGCCGCCTTTATTCCCTTTGGTGAGCAGGAACAGCACCGCCTGGTGGAGGCCATGCTGCTGGGGCAGGCAGAGGGAAAATCTGTGCGCAGCATTGCGGCAAAGCTGGGCGGCGGAGAGAAAAAAGCCATGTTGCGCTATCAAAATAAATATCGCGGGCTCTTGCGCGGCAACCCA
>JAHZHM010000120.1 GCA_019420265.1 Clostridiales bacterium | reverse complement strand
CTTGCAGCGCCGGAAGGAAAAAGGGCTGTTGGCGGGTATGTGGCAGTTTCCCAGCTTGGCTGGCCAGCTGAGCCGGGAGGAGGCAGAGCGGGAGCTGGTGCGGCGGGGTGCGAAGATTTTGAAAAGCTGGCCAGCGGGACAAGCTCAGCATATTTTCACGCATATCATCTGGAAGATGAACGGTTTTTGTATTTCCCTGGAGCAGTCGCCCAGCTGGGAGGGCTTGCAATTTTGGGATCCGCAGGAAATGCTGCAAAAGGCGGCGCTGCCCTCGGCCTTTCGGCATTATACGGCTTTGGTGCAGCAGGAAATGGAAAGAAGGGAGTGAGAGAGCGTGGCAAAAATATTTTTGGTGGAAGATGATGCGCGTATCAGCAAAGAGCTGGCTTCTTTGCTGGGCAAATACGGCTATGAATGCCAGACGGCGCAGGATTATGAGAATATGGTAGATGCCATTTTGGCTGCGCAGCCGCATCTGGTGTTGCTGGATATCAACCTGCCCATGTATGACGGCTACTACATCTGCCGGGAACTGCGCAAACGATCCAGCGTTCCCATCATCGTCGTAACCAGCCGGGACAGCGACGGCGATGAGCTGATGAGCATGAATCTGGGCGCGGATGATTTCATCACAAAGCCCTACAACACGCAGATTTTGCTGGCGCGCATTGCGGCTGTGCTGGCGCGAACCTATCAGCAGGAGGGGCAGAGCATCGAACATAATGGCCTGCGGCTCTCTTTGGGAGACGGAAAAATTTTCTGCGGGGAAAAACAGGCAGAGCTGACGAAGAATGAGCAGCGCATTTTGCATTTGCTCATGGCCAGCAAAGGGCAGGTTGTCAGCCGGGAAGAGATGATGAATGCGCTTTGGCAATCGGATGAATTTGTGGACGACAATACGCTGACCGTCAACATCAACCGCCTGCGCAAGAAGCTGGCGCAGGTGGGCCGGGAGAATTATCTCATCACAAGACGGGGCATGGGATACCTGGTATAGCGCAGGCGCGCTGGTTTGGCGTTTTCTTGAATTTGGGGAGATAGTGATGCTGAAAAAACTACTCAAGGAGCAGATTTGGGCGATTCTGATTTATCTGGCGATGATGATCTTCTCCGGATGGATTCTGATGGCTTATCATATGGGAACCCAGGCGCTGATTTTCTTTGAAGCCTGTTTTTTCGTCTGTGGGGTTGCGTGCCTTTTGATCTATCTATTGCCGCGGCACCGGTTTTATCAGGAGGCAATTCGGGCAGAAAAAGAGCTGGAGGAAAAATACATGCTCTACGATGTCTTGGAGCCGCCGGGGTTTTTGGAAGGCCAGATACTCTGTTCGCTCATGGAGGAGGCGGGCAGATCTATGAAACAGCAAGTTTCGGCATATGAGCGCGCCTCCCGGGAATACCGGGAGTATATCGAGGCGTGGGTGCATGAGGTCAAAACGCCGATTGCCTCGGGCAAACTTTTGGCGGAGAACAACCCCTCCGAGCAGATGGATGCTATGGCCAGCGAGCTTTCCAAAATCGATGCCTATATCGAGCAGGCGCTCTATTATGCCAGAAGCAGCAGCGCGGAAAAGGACTATCTGGTGCGCCGGTATTCCCTGGAGGAGCTGGTGCGCGGCGCATTGCGCAGCCAGGCGCGGCCGCTCATCCTGGGTGGTGTTGCCGTTCATTTAAAAAGGCTGGATTATACCGTCTATACAGATGCGAAGTGGATGAATTTCATGCTGGGGCAGATTTTGGGAAACTCGGCCAAATACGGGGCCAAAAATTTGCAAATTTGGGCGGAGGAGAGCCAGGAATCCATCCTGCTGCATCTGGCAGACGATGGCATTGGAGTGGGTCAGCAGGATATTGGCAGAATCTTTGAAAAGGGATTTACAGGCGAAAATGGCAGAGTTTATGGGAAATCTACAGGCATGGGGCTTTACCTATGCAAAAAACTCGCAGATAAATTGGGGCTGGGTATTTCGGCTTATTCGGCAGAGAAGGGCGGCCTGCGCATCAGCTTAGTTTTTCCCAAAGGCAGCCTTACAGAAATGTAAGAAAAGTGTAAGCAAAGCAAATGGCAGGCCGCTTTATTTTGGGCTACACTAATATGCGAAGGGCGCACAGAGCGCTCAAGTGTGAAATGAGGTGTAAGCAAAAATGCAATCAGTTTTAAGCGTGCAGAATATCGAAAAATACTACGGCAGCAAAGGGGCCATCACCA
>JAHZHM010000012.1 GCA_019420265.1 Clostridiales bacterium | reverse complement strand
ATACCACGCCTGCACAAAATGTATTCAAAACTATGAGGCAATATGAAATTCACCGTTGAGCGAATTGAGCAAGATACCGCGGTTATCGAGCTGGAAAAGGGCGAGATGCTGTCCCTGCCCTATGCCCTGCTGCGCCCGCTTCAGGCAAAAGAAGGGGACGTCTTGCATCTCTGTATCGATGAGCAAGAGACTGCTCAGCGCCGCGAACGCGTCGCCTCGCTTTTAAAAGACATATTTCAGAAATAGATGCTGTCCAATACCAAAAACACCATGCGCATTTGCGCATGGTGTTTTTTCTTGAATTTGCTTATTCCAGCTCGAACATGCCGGTATAGAGCTGATAGTATTTCCCTTTTTGAGCCAACAACTCGTCGTGGTTGCCGCGCTCGATGATGCGCCCATGTTCCAGGACGATAATAGTATCCGCGTTGCGGATAGTCGAAAGCCGATGCGCGATGACAAAAGTCGTTCTCCCTTCCATCAGGCCATCCATGCCCTTTTCAATTAGGCGCTCGGTGCGGGTGTCGATCGAGCTGGTTGCCTCATCCAAAATAAGCACAGGCGGATTCGCCACTGCCGCTCTGGCAATGGAGAGCAGCTGCCGCTGACCTTGCGACAAGTTTGCTCCGTTTGCCGTCAGCATCGTCTGATAACCCTGCGGCAAATGCCTGATAAAGGAATCCGCATTGGCCAATTTGGCTGCCGCAATCACTTCCTCATCCGTGGCATCCAGCTTGCCATAGCGAATATTATCTGCTACCGTGCCCGTAAACAGGTTGGTATCCTGCAATACCACGCCCAGCGATCGGCGCAGATCCGCCTTTTTGATCTTGTTGATATTGATGCCGTCATAGCGGATTTTGCCATCCGGCACATCATAAAAACGATTGATCAAGTTGGTAATCGTCGTTTTTCCGGCGCCCGTCGATCCGACAAACGCGATTTTCTGGCCCGCATGCCCAAACAGCGTGATGCCGTTCAGAACAGTCTTTTTATCCGTATAGCCGAAAACCACATCTTCAAATTCAACATCACCTTTAAGCTCAGTATAGGTAAGCGTTCCATCCTGATGCGGGTGTTTCCAGGCCCAAGTGCCCGTGCGGCGCGTGGTCTCCTGCAGCGTGCCATCCTGCTGTTTCTCCACGTTGACCAATGTAACATAGCCGTCGTCCACCTCGGCCGGCGTATCGATCAGGTTGAAAATGCGCTCTGCCCCGGCAAGCGCCATCAAAATGGCGTTAAACTGCTGGGAAACCTGCGAAATGGGCGCGGAGAAAGTTCTGGTATAGAGCAGGAAAGAGGCAATTGTGCCCACATCCATCCGGCCAGCCAGCAGCAAAACTCCGCCCAGAATGGCCGTCAGCGCATAGTGCACATAGGAGATATTTCCCATCACGGGCATCATGATATTGGCAAACATCGAAGAGCGCTGTTCGGCCTCGCCCAGCCTTCTGGAAATTTCCTCGAATTCCCCGGTTGCGATCTCCTCACGGCAGAAAACCTTGACGACCTTCTGCCCCTCTACCATTTCTTCCACATACCCATTGATATTGGCCAGCTCTTTCTGCACTCTTCCAAAATGCTTAGAGCCACGGCTGGAGATAAACCGCGCAGCCGCGAGCATGATGACCAAAATCACCAGCACCAGCGTAGTCAGCTCCCAGCTTAGAATGAGCATGACGACAAAAATGCCTGTAACGTTGAAAATGGTATTGAGAATTTGCGTCAAGCTCATAGAGAGCATTTCGCGCAGCACATCCGTATCGTTAGTAAACAGGCTCATGGTCTCGCCATGCGTATGCGTATCGTAATAGCGAATGGGCAGCTCTTGCAGATGGTTAAACAGATCCACGCGAATCGCATAGAGCGTGGAAGTCGAA
>JAHZHM010000119.1:788-4919 GCA_019420265.1 Clostridiales bacterium | reverse complement strand
GCCCATAGCCTCTCCACGATCCTGGAGGCCAATAATATTCTCGTAATGAATCAGGGGCACATTTTGGAGCAGGGGCGGCATGAAGAGCTTCTGGCCAAAGGCGGCTTTTATGCGGAGCTCTATCAAAGCCAGTTCGCGAAATCCAAATAAGCACACCATAATAAAAAGAGGGCTTCTTATGAGAAGCTCTCTTTTATTTATAAATCCGATTGAGAATTTCCTGCGTCGAAGGCCCATATTCCCGGTTCACCCGCCCCAGACAATAAAGGCTATCCGGGTTGCCCTTCTCTATGATATTGAGCTTTTCATAGCAAGTAAGCGTGCAAGAAAAGCCCAAATGCTTGGCAAGCATCTCCGTATCTTTGCTTAAGGCGCCAAATGGGTAGGCCAGCGCAGTCGGCCGCTGATGGAGATTTTCCTGCATTAACTCCTGCATCAACTCCAAATCTGTGGAAACATAGGAGTAAAAATCTCCCGTAGATTCTCCGGATGCTTTGACCAGCCCAAATCGGGTATTTTTGCTATGCAAATTATAGGTATGATTCTGCACTTCCACAAGCCCTGAATTGATCATTGCCTCCAATTGCTGCCAAGTTAGATAGGCATAGTTATTATTCATTTTCTCTTTGCCAGAGCTGAAGTATTCCGTACATGTTCCAATGATCGAGATGACGGCTTTCATATCATATTTTTGCAGCAGCGGATACAGATAGCTATAGTTATTATAATAGCCATCATCAAAAGTGAGCAGCACGGGCTTTTCCGGCAACTCCCCTTCCCCATTGACATAGCGAATCAAATCAGAGATAAGCACCGTCTCATAGCCCTGCTCCCGAAGAGCAAATCAGCCTCCAAAACCGCTGGCGTTATGACATAATCTCCCGCTTTGGCCGTGCTGTCCAGTATGCTATGGTACATTATAATCGGCAGTTCCACGCACTCCGCGCTTCCCTGGCCATTTTTCCCCTCTACAGCGGCATATGCGATATTCCATGCGAGCAGCACCAGGCTCAGGATCGTCATTCCAATCGCGATTAATTTTGCATAGGCAATTACTGCGCGTTTGTTCATAAAAACACCCCCAGATCATCGTATGCACATCACAAATGGAATAGAAAAAGGAGAGGAATGTTTCCTCTCCTTTTTTAGTTTAAATTAGTTGAACTTGGGGCGCGCCGTATAGAACGTATGGAGCAGTTCATGCGCCTTATGGCTGCCGGGTTTCTCCAAGTATTCATCATAGAGCTTATTGATCTCGGAGTTTTTATGGGATTTGCGGATGGGCTTATCCGTATCTTCGCCATAAAGCCCTTTCGCACGCTCCACTCTCGGATCCAGAACACTTCTCACCTCAGTGGGGACAATGGGCTGGCCGCCACCATTGACGCAGCCGCCCGGGCAAGCCATGATTTCGATGAAATCATAGTGTTTCTCACCGGATTTAATGGCGTTGAGCAACTTCTCTGCATTGCCTGTGCCCGAAGCCACAGCGACATGCAGCTCTTTGCCGGCAACGGTAACCGTCGCTTCCTTGATTCCCTTGATGCCGCGGACATCCGTATACTCGATCTCTTGGAGATCTTCGCCGGTCAGAATATCGGCAACTGTTCTAATCGCAGCTTCCATAACGCCGCCAGTAGCGCCGAAGATAACGCCAGCACCAGAGGATTCGCCCAGAAGGTTATCGAAATCTTCATCCGGCAGGTTGACGAAATCGATATTCGCCTGCTTGATCATGCGGGCAAACTCCCGCGTCGTCAGCACGGCATCCACGTCGTCGTATCCAGCGCCTGCCTCTCCATCTCTGGAGCGCTCAAACTTCTTGGCCGTGCAGGGCATCACCGAGACGACGAAAATGTCTTTCGGGTCGATATCGTGCTTTTCCGCATAATAGGATTTTACGATTGCGCCCAGCATCTGATGCGGAGATTTGCACGAAGAGAGATTCGGCAGGAACTCCGGGAAGAAGTGTTCGCAGTATTTGACCCAGCCGGGAGAGCAGGAAGTGATCATCGGCAGTGCTCCGCCATTCTGCAGGCGCTCCAGAAGCTCGGTTCCCTCTTCCATGATGGTCAGGTCTGCACCAAAGTCGGTATCGAAAACCTTATCAAAACCAAGACGCCGCATCGCCGCTGCCATCTTGCCCGTCACTCTGCTGCCCATAGGCATGCCAAACTCTTCGCCCAAAGCCACACGCACTGCCGGAGCCGGCTGCACAACGACAAACTTATTCTCATCGCGCAGCGCATCCCAAACTTTATCCAGCTCGCTCTTTTCTGTCAGCGCGCCAACCGGGCAAGCCGCGATGCACTGGCCGCAGTTGATGCAGGGCACCTGCTCCAGGGATTTATTGAATACAGGCGAAATTGTCGTTTTAAATCCGCGGTTAACAGCGCCAATTGCGCCGATCTTCTGCACATTATGGCAAACAGCGACACAGCGCTTGCAGAGCACGCACTTATTGGGGTTGCGCACAACCGACGGAGAGAGCTCGTCGATGGGCAGGTGATGCCGCTCGCCCTCGTATTCATAGCCCTCAACCTGGAAACGCTCGGAAAGCGTCTGCAATTCGCAGTTTTTGTTTCTCGGGCAGGAAAGGCATTCTCTGTCGTGGTTGGAAAGCAGAAGCTCCAGGCTCAGGCGCCGCGCTTTCAAAACCTTGGGAGAATTGGTCTTCACCACCATGCCCTCTGTAACAGGCAAAACGCAGGCCGCCTGCAGCGCCCGGTTTCCTTCAATTTCAACCAGGCAGATACGGCAAGCGCCGATGGCGTTGATACCCTTCAAATAGCAGAGCGTCGGAATTTTAATATTTGCTTTTCTGGCTGCTTCCAATACCGAAGTATTTTCTGGAACTTCAACCTTGATATTATCTATTGTCAAAGAAACCATGATTCACCTCTCCTTATTTCTTCACGATAGCGCCAAACTTGCATTTTTCCATGCAAGCCCCGCACTTGATGCACTTGCTGCTGTCGATGACAAACGGGCTCTTGACCACGCCGGAAATCGCGCCGACAGGGCAAACTCTGGAGCACAGGCTGCAGCCCTTGCACTTATCTGCGACAATAGAATAGCTCAAAAGCGCCTTGCAGTGGCCAGCCGGGCAACGCTTCTCCTTGATATGCGCCTCATACTCGTCTCTGAAGTATTTGATGGTCGAAAGCACGGGGTTAGGAGCCGTTTTGCCCAGGCCGCAAAGTGCGCCGTCCTGAATGCCCGATCCCATCATGGAACCGATGGCTGCCAGGTTGTCGTAGTCGATCGGAACATCCAGGTTCTCTGCCGGGATGCAGCCGCCCGAAGGGCCGCCTGTCTGCGCAGCTTTGAACTTCTTGCCATTGGGGATACCACCGCCAATATCGAAGAGAATTTCGCGCAGCGTCGTGCCCATAGGAATCTCGACAAGGCCGGTGTTGGCAATCTTGCCGCCCAGAGCGAAAACCTTGGTGCCGTGGGATTTTTCCGTTCCCATGGATGCAAACCACTCAGGCCCGTTCAGAATGATAACCGGAATATTTGCCAGGGTTTCTACGTTGTTGATGATTGTGGGCTTGCCAAACAGGCCCTTGTTCGCCGGGAACGGAGGCTTGGGCCGGGGCTCGCCGCGGCGGCCCTCGATGGATTCCATCAGCGCCGTCTCCTCGCCGCAGACAAACGCGCCTGCGCCAAGGCGAATCTCCATATCAAATTCAAAGTCTGAACCGAAAATCTTGCCGCCAAGCAGACCCTTTTCTCTCGCCTGATCGATGGCAACCTGCAGTCTCTGCACAGCAATCGGATACTCTGCACGGCAGTAGACATAGCCCATGTTTGCGCCGATGGCATAGCCGGCAATCGCCATTGCCTCGATGACGCTGTGCGGGTCTCCCTCCAGAACAGAGCGATCCATGAATGCACCGGGGTCGCCTTCGTCGGCGTTGCAGATGACATACTTCTGCTCATTCTGTGCATTGCGCGCAAATTTCCATTTGAGGCCAGTCGGGAAGCCGGCACCGCCTCTGCCTCTCAGGCCAGATTTGGTCATAATCTCGATGACTTCATCCGGCGTGTATTCCCGCAGGCACTTTGCCAGCGCCTGATAGCCGTCTAAAGCGATATACTCCTCAATCTTTTCCGGATCGATTACAC
>JAHZHM010000119.1:0-778 GCA_019420265.1 Clostridiales bacterium | reverse complement strand
GGGTTGATGACGCCGCAGTTACGAAGCGCAACTCGCTTCTGCTTCTTATAGAAATTGATTTTGGGCAGCGTTTTCTCCACAGTCTCATTTGCAGCATGAGGCTTATGGAACAGCCGCTCCACCGGACGATCTGCGATGAGATCTTCCTTTACGATTTCCTCAACGTCGTCCACGCTTACTCTATTATAGTAAGTGCCCTCCGGATAGACGATGACGATAGGGCCATTCTCGCAAAGGCCGAAGCAGCCTGTCCGAACAACTTTTACCTTATCGTCGATGCCGTTTTGGGCAATCAGCTCGTTGAATTTCTCGACGATCAGCGGCGAGCTGGAAGAAGTACAGCCTGTACCACCGCAAACCAAAACATGCTTGACGCCCTTGGGGGCCTCTGCTCCTGCGAGCCGTATTTTAACATCCTCAATCGAGGCGTTTTTTACACTTTCAAGTTCCTGCAACGTTTTCATCCTAACTTCTCCATTTACTTTCTAATCGTGGTTATTGATTTTCTCTTCTGAAATCTTCAATGATCCCCGGAATATCGTCAGGAGTGAGCCGCCCGTAAACCCTGTCCCCGATCATCATGACAGGAGCAAGGCCGCAGCATCCCAGGCAGCGCGTTGCATCCAGAGAGAACATGCCGTCTTCCGTCGTCTTGCCCTCCGCGATTCCCAGCGTCTCTTCCAGCGCTTCCAGAACGCTCTGGGAATTTTTGACATAGCATGCCGTTCCCAGGCACACGCCAATGATATTGCGGCCTTTGGGCTCCAGGTTGAACTGG
>JAHZHM010000118.1:7085-14708 GCA_019420265.1 Clostridiales bacterium | reverse complement strand
TTCTGGTCCGACGTTATGAGAGGCGTTGACAAGGCAATCGACGAGCTGGCTGAGAAAGGCGTCAAGTGCACCTTCAACGGTCCGGACGACTCCACCAACCTGCAGGCTCAGATCGAGATGATCGAGGCTGCTGTTGCTAGAGACGTCGATGCTCTGGCTGTTGCTCCTGCTGACTCCGCTGCTGTTGGCGGCGCAATGGGCATCTGCGAAGAGAAGAACATTCCTGTTGTTCTGTTCGACTGCTCCGCTGATTCCGAGTGGCCGGTCTGCCTGGTTTCTTCGGATAACTACAAACTCGGCCTGCTGGCTGGCGAAGCTCTTGGCAAAGCCATGGGCGGCAAAGGCACTTGGGCAGTTGTTAACTGGAACGATGGCGTTATCACCAACGGCCAGCGCTCCTGGGGTGCTAGAGACTATATCCAGGAGAACTATCCGGATATGGAACTCTATCAGCTGTTCTTCACCTACAGCGTAACCGATGCTGACCTGACGTTCGCCCGCGATACGCTGACGGCTCAGAAAGACTTCGGCGGCTTCATCACTGGCTGCGAAGGCAACCTGGCTCCGGTTCTCTCCGCTGTTCAGGAAGCTGGCAGAGTAGGCGAAGTTAAGATCGTCGCTATCGACATCACGCCTGTCTCCATCGAGTACATCAAAGATGGCACAGTTGCTGCTGTTGTTACGCAGAACCCGTTCAACATGGGCTACACCGGCACGATGACGGCTTATAAGGCTGCCTGCGGCGAGGAAGTTCCGGAATTCATCGACAGCGGTTCCGCTATCGTTGACAAGGAAACCATGGAGAGCAACGAAGAGACCCGTGCGATCCTGAAGGATCTCCAGCTCTTGGATGCGTAATCTCTGATTAGCAAAATAACCCCTTGCAATTTGCAAGGGGTTTTTCTTATGCCCGGCATTTGCGCGGTAGGCGCAGCGGCAGAATATCGATGGCGCCCCAAAAGCGCCGCTATCGATATTCTGCATCCATGCGGCGCCGCTCTGCCCTGCGCCTGCCCTTAGAACCATGCGGCTCATCCCAAGCGGGCAAAATGAAAGCAAAAAAAGAGCGGCCCCGCGCTCTTTTTCTTTTGGGAAAATCTATCCTGAAAATTGCCGCTAAACCAAAACCAGGCGCATCGCCGTGTAATCCGAAGTTTCGGGGGAAAACCCCAGCTTCTGATAGAGCGGAAAGCCGATCTCCGTCGCTTTGAGCTCCAAATAGGAGAGGCCCATCTGCCTGGAATCCGCGATTATGCGCTCCATTAGGGCGCTGGCATAGCCCTTGCGGCGATGCTCGGGCAGGGTGTAGACGTTCATCAGAGTGCCGATTTTGCCTGTGGGAAAGGAAGGGTTTGCCGGTTTTTCCGAGACCAGAAGAAATGCGCAAGCTGCCGTGCCGCTCTGCTCTTCTGCGAGGTATACAAAGCAGTCTCTGCCCAGGTGCGCAGGGAAATACTCCCTTAGCTGGGCCGCAATCTGCTGCTCCTGCTCGGAAGAGAGCGCCGCATAATCCGTGCGCAAATAAGCCAGGCGCAGCGAGATGAGTGCCTGTAAATCGTTGGTTTTCGCAAGCCGCAGCTGCATATTTTCCTCCTAAATGCCCTTGGGGGCGCAGGCCGCCAGCTCTTCCCGCAAATATCCCAGCAATTCCTCCCGGGAATCCGAGGCCGGCTCGCCGTGCCCGTAGAGGGCGATCTCAAAATCCAGCGCCTCCAGCGCTAAAATCATCTGCGCCAGCTTTTCCGGATGATGCGCCGGCGGATTGCTGCCGTAAAAATCCTCGCAGACGAGGTCCCCCAAGATCAGCGCTTTCTCTTCCGGGACGAACACAGTCAGGCTGCCTGCCGCATGCGAATTGGGCAGCGGCAAAAGCTGGGCGGTCAGATCGCCAAGGCTTAGGCAAAGCGCGCCGGAAAAGGCCAGATCCGCGGTGCGCACGGCAATCTGGGCGCGATCCGGGTATTCTAGCCGGATGTTTTGGTCGCAAAAGGGGATTTCAATCCCATCCCGCAGGCGCTGTGCCATGCTGGCGTCGTCCCAGCGCCATTGCGCCATCTCGGCCAGCTTGGCATTCGTCTCCATGCTGCAAAGCGAGGTCCCGCTCAGCGCGCCCAGGCCAAAGCAGTGGTCCCAATGCCAGTGCGTCAGGGCGATATAATCCGGCGCGGGCAGGCCCTGCTGCTTCAAAGCCCCAAGAAACTGCCGGGCATGGGCCGGGCTGTTGCCCGCATCCACCATGAGCGATGCCGTTTTCCCGGCGATATAGGCCAGCGCCGGGCGATCGCCCCGCTCGCAGGAGGGCAGATATCGAATCTGTTCTGTCAGCTGTCTTAACATAAAATTTCCTCCCTTTCCTTCATTATATAGGGAAAAGGCGGGGCTGAAAAGCCCCCCGGGGCAATCCGCCTTTTGCCCGGCGGGAAACAGCTTTTGCAGGAGAGGGAGCGCATTCCTGCAAAAATCTGCAAAAAACTGGGCAAATATGCGTTTTTTCCTTGACAGCAAGCACTTTTTAGCGATATAGTATATAAAAATATTCCCGTATTTTTTGCGCTTTGCCATGGGCGCGCGGGGGTAAAAAGTTTTCATTTTATGAGTATGGAGGAAAAAGAACATGAAACGTTTTGCATCTGTGTTTGCAATGATCGTTGCAATGATGATGCTGGCTGCATGCTTCGTGGGCTGCGCTGCCAAGGGCGGCGATGAGCCGACGGGCGGAGAGCCTTCTTCGCAGCCAGAACAGCCCGGCGAGAGCACGCCGGCGGCCGACGATGGGGAAGAGATCGTCATTGGCGGAATTGGGCCGCTGACGGGCAGCGCCGCATCCTATGGCATTTCCGTCAAGCAGGGCGGCCAGCTGGCAGTGGATGAGATCAATGCCGCCGGCGGCATCAACGGCAAGAAAATCAAATACATTTTTGAGGACGACGAGAGCGATGCTGAAAAAGCCCTTTCCGCCTATAGCAAGCTGATGGACGAGGGCATGCAGGTTCTGATGGGAACGGTTACCAGCGATCCCTGCATCGCCGTTACGGATGAATCCTCCAAAGACGGCATTTTGCAGATCACGCCTTCCGGCTCTGCCGAGGCTTGCGCGCAGTATGACAACTGTTTCCGCATCTGCTTTACAGACCCGCTCCAGGGCCGCTCCATGGCGAACTATATGTATGAAGAGGGCGTGCGCAAAGTCGCCGTCATCTACGATGTCGCCAGCGACTATAGCTCGGGCATCTACGAAGCCTTCGTGGATGAGTTCGAGGCGCTGGGCGGCACGGTCGTCGCCGCAGAGAGCTTCACGGGCGGCGATGTCGATTTCAAAACGCAGCTGACCAAAATCAAGGCGACGGATGCAGAGGCGCTGTTCCTGCCCATCTACTACACGGAAGTTGCCTATATCTCCAACCAGGCTGTGAACGTCGGCCTCAAGCTGCCCTACTACGGCTGCGATGGCTGGGATGGCGTGATTGCGCAGCTGGAAGGCGATACCACGAATATCGAGGGCGCCGTCTATCTGACGCCGTTCGTCGCAAACTCCGAGGACGAGGCCGTTCAGAAGTTCGTCGCGGATTATAAGGCCAAGTTCGGTGCAGAGCCGGATCAGTTCGCAGCAGATGCCTATGATGCCATCTACACCATCAAAGCCGCCATCGAAAAGGCCGGCAGCATGGATAACGATGCCATCATCGCAGCGATGACGGAGATCACCGTCCCCGGCATCACCGGCGAGATGACCTTCACAAAAGAAGGCGAGCCCAACAAGGCAGCGCGCGTCGCCGTCATCAAAGATGGCCAGTATATCGGCAAATAATTGCCGCGCGCAAAAAGAACAAGCCAGCAGTTGGCAAACCCAAAGGAGACGGCAACGCGTCTCCTTTGGCGTTTTGAAAGAGATGAGGTGGATTCTAATTGGAATTTTTTGAGCAGCTGATCAACGGCCTGAACCGCGGGAGCATCTATGCGCTCATCGCTCTTGGGTATACCATGGTCTATGGCATCGCCAAGATGCTGAACTTCGCGCATGGCGATGTCATTATGGTCGGGGCATACACGCTTTCGGTCTCGGCCAGCATGCTGGGCATTTCGCCCTATCTTGGCGTGCTGATAAGCATCGTCTTCTGCGCCGTTCTCGGTGTCGTCCTGGAAAAAGTTGCCTATAAGCCTCTTAGAAACTCCTCCCCGCTGGCCGTGCTCATTACGGCCATTGGCGTCAGCTATTTCCTCCAAAGCTTGGCGCTGCTGATTTTCGGCTCCCAGCAGCAAAAAGTCGCCTCCGTCATCAATATCCCGAGCATCTACCTGGGCTCCATCGAACTGACGGGCGAATCCATCGCGACGCTGGGCGTCACCATCGTCATCATGATCGCGCTGACGCTGTTCATCAAAAAAACCAAAACCGGCCGGGCCATGCTGGCCCTCTCGGAAGACCGGGGCGCGGCGCAGCTCATGGGCATCAATGTCAACCGCACCATCTCCATCACCTTCGCCATCGGCTCGGGCCTGGCGGCGGTGGCGGGCGTGCTGTTCGTCAGCTCCTATGGGTTTGTCGGCCCGTATACCGGCTCCCTGCCCGGCATCAAGGCCTTCGTCGCGGCAGTGCTGGGGGGCATCGGTTCGATTCCCGGCGCCATGCTGGGCGGCATTCTGCTGGGCGTCATCGAGAGCTTCTCCCAGGCCTATATCTCCACCCAGCTTTCGGATGCCATCGTGTTTGGCGTGCTCATCCTGGTATTGCTGGTGCGCCCGGCCGGGCTGCTGGGCCGCAAGAAAATCGAGAAAGTGTAGGGGTCGGCTATGAAAAAGATGCTAAATAAAAAGAATATTTTCACAGCGCTCTTTGTGCTGGCCATCTATGGCGTGCTCTTTGCGCTGGTGCAGGCTGGGGCGCTCTCCCGGCACTTCCAGAGCCTGTTGGTGCCGGTGGGGGTGAATATCATCCTGGCCGTCTCGCTCAACCTGACGGTGGGCTTTTTGGGCGAGCTGACGCTGGGGCACGCGGGCTTTATGTCTGTGGGCGCCTATGCGGGCTGCCTGTTTACGCTAAACAGCACGCTGCCCATGGCCATTCGGTTCCCGCTGGGCATGCTGATCGGCGGGCTGGTGGCGGCAGTGTTCGGCATCATTATCGGCATTCCGGCCCTGCGCCTCAAGGGCGACTATCTGGCCATCGTCACCCTGGCCTTTGGCGAGATCATCCGCTCGGTGGTGACAAACCTCACCATCACAGGCGGCGCCGGCGGCCTCAAGAAAATCCCAAAAGATTCGACGTATACCATCGTTTTCATCGTTGCAGTCATCACGGTTGTCATCATCTCCAACCTGGTCAAATCCAGGCATGGCCGGGCCATCTGCGCCATTCGGGATAATGTCATCGCGGCGGAATCCGCGGGCATCAACGTCGTCTACTATAAGCTGCTGGCCTTCACGGTTGCCGCCTTTTTCGCGGGCGTGGCCGGCGTGCTCTATGGGCACAACCTGGGCATTTTAAAGCCGGATACCTTCGATTTCAATAAATCCATCGAGATTCTGGTCATCGTGGTGCTGGGCGGCATGGGCTCCATCCGGGGCTCCATCCTTTCGGCCATCATCGTAACCGTGCTGCCCGAAGTGCTCCGGGGCATGGAGGACTACCGCATGCTGGCCTATGCCATCGTGCTCATCGTCATCATGCTGCTCAATGCGTCGCCCAGGTTTGCGGCGCTCAAAAATAAGCTCATCCATAAGAGCGGCAAAAAGGCGAAGAAAGGGGAGGTGGCGTAAATGGCACTGCTGGAAGTAAAAAATCTGGGCATCACATTTGGCGGCCTGCACGCCGTGGATCACTTTAATCTCGAGGTGGAGCAGGGCGAGCTCTATGGGCTCATCGGCCCCAACGGCGCAGGCAAAACCACCGTGTTCAACCTGCTGACCGGCGTGTACCAGCCCACAACCGGCTCTTTCTTCCTGGATGGCGAGAATCTGACGGGCAAAGCCCCCATCGAGATCAACAAAAAAGGCATCGCCAGAACTTTTCAGAATATCCGGCTTTTTCAGAATATGAGCGTCATCGAGAACGTCAAGGTCGGCCTGCATAACAGCGGGCACTGCTCGTTTTTGGAGAGCGTGCTGCGGCTGCCCCGGTATTTTAAGGAGGAGGCCGCGCTGGATGAAAAGGCCATGGAGCTTCTCTCGGTTTTCGGCCTGGATGGCGAGCGGGACTATTTGGCCTCCGGCCTGCCCTATGGCAAGCAGCGCAAGCTGGAAATTGCCCGGGCGCTGGCCACTGGCCCCAAACTCCTGCTGCTGGATGAGCCAGCGGCGGGCATGAACCCGGGGGAGACGGCCGAACTGATGGATACCATTCGCTTTGTTCGGGAACACTTTGCTATGACGATTCTGCTCATCGAGCACGATATGAAGCTGGTGGCCGGCATCTGCGAAAAAGTCAGCGTGCTCAATTTCGGGCAGGAGCTGGCCCATGGCCCAACCAGCCAGGTGCTCGCTAACCCCGAAGTCATCACGGCGTATTTGGGCCAGGAATAAGGAGGAGAAGCCATGCTGAAAGTAGAAAACTTAAGTGTATCCTATGGCGTCATCGCCGCGGTGAAGGGCGTCTCTTTCGAGGTTGGCCAGGGGGAGATTGTGGCGCTGATTGGCGCAAACGGCGCCGGCAAGACGACGATTCTGCAGACCATCACCGGCCTCATCGCCCCGCGCGGCGGCAGCATTCACTTCGACGGCGCAGACCTGCTCAAAACCCCCGCGCATAAAATCGTCTCGCTGGGCATGGCGCATGTGCCCGAAGGGCGGCGGATTTTCCAGGAGCTGAGTGTGCTGGAAAACCTGCGGCTGGGCGCGTTCACCCGCAAGGATAAAAAGGAAATCGAGGATTCGCTGGAAATGGTCTATGCCCGCTTCCCGCGGCTCAAGGAGCGCCGCACGCAGATTGCCGGAACGCTCTCGGGCGGCGAGCAGCAGATGCTGGCCATGGGCCGGGCGCTCATGTCCCGCCCCAAAATCATTTTGATGGATGAGCCCTCTATGGGGCTTTCGCCGCTGCTGGTCAGCGAGGTGTTCGATATCATCCGGGAGATCAACGCCGCCGGGACGACGGTGCTCGTCGTCGAGCAGAATGCGAGAAAAGTTCTTTCCATCGCAGACCGGGCGTATGTTTTAGAGACGGGAAAAATTGTGCTGGAGGGCAACGCAGCGGATCTATTAAACGATGATTCCGTGAAAAAAGCATATCTGGGCGAATAGCCCAAAAGGAGGCGCATATGAGCAAAAACTACGTTATCACGATTGCAAGAGGCTTTGGCAGCGGCGGAAAGACCATCGGGCAAATGCTGGCTGGGGAGCTGGGCATCGAGTATTACGATAGGGATATTTTGCGCATGGCCTCGGAAGAGAGCGGCATCTATGAGGGGCTGTTCGGCATGCTGGAAGAGAAGGGCAAGCGCCGCAGATTGTTTCGCAGGGATGGCGAATACCGCCACGAAAAGCCCAATACCCGCCCGGAAAGCAGCGAGTTCGTCTCGGATGACAACCTCTTTAAATTCCAGGCGCAGATCATCAAGGGCCTGGCCGAGCGGGAGGAGAACTGCATCATGGTCGGCCGCTGCGCAGATTACGTCCTGGAAGGGCGGG
>JAHZHM010000118.1:709-7075 GCA_019420265.1 Clostridiales bacterium | reverse complement strand
CGTGCGGCTGTTCATCTATGCCGATCGCGAAACCTGCATCAAAAACGTCATGGAGATGTATGCCTGGAGCCGCAAAGATGCCGAGCGCATCATCGAAAAGACGGATAAAAACCGCCGCACCTACTACCGCTACTACACCGGCCGGGATTGGGAAGACGCCAGCAATTACGACCTTTGCATCAACACCAGCCAGCTGGGGTATGAGAAGAGCGTGCGCGTCATCCGGGATTATCTGAAGACGATCGGGCTGGAGAAATAGCCAAAAGAGCCGCATGGAGGCTTTCGCGCAATGCGGTCATAAAAAAAGCAGAGCATTTGCTCTGCTTTTTTATTTGCTATTCCCAATATCCCAGTATCTCAAAATCCAGGCACTCCATTTCGCTGATTTGCTCCCAATCCCGCTCCAGCAAAATGCCATCCACTTGCTCTGCGGCATAGAGTGCGTCCAGCGTGTCGTATCGCGCGATGGTCTGTTCATCCGGCCTGCCGCATCGGCCAAAGGAACAGCCGTCCTCGTAAATGATCAGCATGTATTCATGGGCCCTGCCCTGGAAACAGAGCCGAAGCTCGGCCTCGAATCCCTCGGAAATGCTCTTTTGCAGCAATTCTTTGATTTCTTCAAAGGAAAACCTTGGCATATCTGGCTTCTCTCCTTTCTGCTGCGAACGGCGGGAACGATCGCGCACACATCTATAGGCAGCGGTCCGCATCCCCCCTTTGGGCAGCGCTGACTCCTCATGCGAAAAGAATGCCCGTTATCACACGCGCGGTTATATTTGCCCGCAATGCTATCGCCGTGAAAAAATATCTCTCTGCTTCCCGAGCCGAGCATCAGGGAATTCCTCCGCCGAAATCCCAAGAGCGCTCTGCTCCCCCGCTGTGCCAACTGGCGCAATGCCTTTGGCTAAAGCAGGCGGGCGCATTGTTGCACCTAGGTCTTGAAATTTGTCTTGCGGCTCGCCCAGCCAGGAGTTGTCCAGGCGCGGCGGTGCGCGTCAGTCCAGTTCCGCAATCTCCGCCACCATCTCTGTCAGCGCAACTTCCCCACCAATTTTGCAGGAGATCAGCGCCCCATCCAGCTTCTGCAAGACAATCCGAATGCGCCCGCCCGGCTGGGCGATGCTCATGGAGCAGCCCCCGCTTTGCACCTCTCTTTTCAGGTAAATGGCCAGGGCCAGCGAGCCAGAGCCGCAGCTGCTCTCGAAAACCGTGCTGCCCTGCGCCCAGACGCACACGGCCGGGCGCAGAAAGCGCCGCTCGGCATCCCAAAACAGCACGCCCACCGCCGGCGCAGAGAGCTGCTTTTCTGCGGCCTGCAGGATGGGGGCGAGGGTTTGCGGATCGGCGGAAAAATTTTCTGCGATGATATGGCTGATGCCCGGCAGCTCGACCACAGGCAGCTTGTCGCCGCCGGGCAGAGCGAGGCTGGAAAACGTGTGCTCTGTCGATAGATGCACGCTGGCATCTTCCCCCGCAATATGCACCTTGAGCGCCTGCTGCATGCCGCTCACCGAAATATCCAGGTAGCCCTCAGCCATCCCGCGCCGTTTGGCCAGCATCAGGCCAAAGCTTCGGGCGGCATTGCCGCAAAATTCCCCGCCCATCATCTGAAGATGCGGCGGCTGGGCATCCTCATCGTAAAAGCCCACCTGCTCGATGCCCAAATCGCAGCCCTCCATGAGCTGCCGGGAAATTTCCCGGCGAAGGGCGGCGGTGTTTTCGTTTTCCGGAACCAGCGCGGTTTTGTTGCCCGCCGGGTCTGCCAGCGTAAAGCGTATGTTCATCTTCTGTTTCCTTTTTGTTGTATTTCTTTTAGTATAGCGCCTTGCGCGCCATCTTGCAAAAGGATATAATGAAATTACCGAATAAAAATTCAATATGGGAGGGAATTTTTTATGGCGCTCATTCATTGCAACTTCTTTTCCGAGGCGCTGCGTTCGAATACGGATATCAACGTGATCATCCCGACGCCGCACCCGGTGGAGACGCCGCTCAACCCGGGGAACTATTTCCATAAGGGGGCGAAATACCAGGTGCTCTATCTGCTGCACGGCACATATGGCGATTATACGGATTGGCAGCGGCTTTCGTCCATCGAGAAATACGCCCAGTTTGCCAAGCTGATGGTGGTCATGCCGTCTGGCGCGAACGCGTTTTATCAGGATATGGCAAGCGGCCCCCAGTATTTCACGTTTATGACCGAGGAACTGCCCGCTTTTATCCAGACGGTGTTCCCCGCCAGCGAGAAGCGGGAGGATACGTTTATCGGCGGCCTTTCCATGGGTGCGGGCGGTGCGCTCAACCTGGGCATCCGCCGGCCGGATCTGTATGGCAAAGTCATCGCGCTTTCGGGCGGCATGAATTTCCTTGCCGCCATGGATACGAGCAAACCCGAAGCCTACGACGCCCCCTGGCCCTGGAAGGCGATTTTCCCCGCGCCCTACGATGGCGTGGGCAGCGGGCTGGACGATTTGCCCATCTTGAAAAAACAGCTGGCCGATGGGGTGGAGCTGCCCAAAATCTTCCTGGCCGTGGGCACGGAGGATTTCATCTATGAGCACGCGCAGAAAACCAAAGCCATCATGGAAGAGCTGGGCCTGGATCTGACGTATGAAGAAGGCCCGGGCATCCACGACTGGGATTTCTGGGATGAGTATATCCAGCATGCCATCAAATGGCTGGATTTAAAGGGGACGACAGTATAAAAAAGCGCCCCAAAAGCCTTCGCGCCGTGCGCGGGGGCTTTTTCTTTGGCAAAATGCGAAAAAAGTAAAATTAGTGGTTGACAAATCGCGCGGATGCGTCCATAATGAGGGAAAACAGAATAGCGTTGAATATCAATGCAAGATAGAGGCGCGAAAATCAGGAGTATCCATGCGGAGCCGCTCATACGGCAGGGAGGCATGGAAAAAGGGAAATTCGCCGAAACTGGCGCTGTTTGAGCGGTGTCATGTTGGGCGGGAGGAGAATATCTTCCCGACTGTCGCAGCAAACCTGCGATGAGCTATTAGCAAATTATAGTTTTTCTTTGTTTCTAACAGCTTTGAAGCCTCTGCTCGAAGCTGTTTATTTTTTATCTGGAGGAAAAGGAAATGACAAAAAGAATTCTCATCTGTGTTTTGGCCCTTGTGCTGGCGCTGAGCCTGGGTGCTTGCGCAAAGCAGCAGGAGCCCGCCCCGGAAGGCTCCGCTTCGGCAGTGGAGGGCGGCAAAGAGCCGCTGCGCGTGGGCATGGAGTGCGATTATGCGCCCTTTAACTGGACGCAGGCGCAGCAGAGCGATACGGCTGTTCCCATCGAGGGCGGCGGCTATGCCGATGGCTACGACGTTCAGGTCGCCAAGATCATCGCCGAGAAAATGGGCAGAGAGCTGGTTATCGTCAAAACCGAGTGGGATGGGCTGACGCTCTCCGTGCAGTCCGGCAAAATCGACGCCATCATCGCGGGCATGAGCCCGACGGCAGAGCGCAAGGCCACCATCGATTTCTCGAATCCCTACTACACCAGCGATCTGGTCATCGTCGTGAAGAAAGACGGCGCATATGCAAACGCCTCTTCCCTGAGCGATTTCAGCGGCGCGAAGATCACCGCCCAGCTCAACACCTTCCACTATACCGTCATCGACCAGATCGAGGGCGTGGATAAGCAGCAGGCGCTGGATACCTTCCCGGCTATGATCGTCGCGCTGCAGTCTGGCAAGATCGACGGCTATATCTCCGAGCGCCCGGGCGCAGTCTCCGCGGCCGAGGCCAACCCGGATCTGACGTTCGTCGAGTTCGGCGAGGGTCAGGGCTTCGAGGCTTCGGAGGAGGATGTCGCCATCGCCGTCGGCCTGAAGAAGGATAGCGAGCTGGCGGATGAGATCAACACCATCCTGGAGGGCATCTCCAAAGAGCAGCGCCAGGAAATGATGGATGCCGCAGTTGCGCGCCAGCCCGTGGCAGAGTAACTCGGCAATCTCATCGGAAATGAAAGTTAGAAAAATAAAACTTTCATTTCCGATGAATTTTATCCGGCAGAAAAATGGCCGGAAAATCCCTGTAAAAAGGGAAAGAGGAATCTAGCTCCCCAAAAATTGAACACAGAGATTGCAAGAAAAAAGAAATAAAATTGCAATAATAGATTGACAAACTTGCAAAAATGGCGCATAATTACCTCAAACAAAAGCCAAAAGCCCCAAAATATGCAGGATGGCAAGAAAAGCCTGCAGAAAAGAGGCAGTGCGGCGCGCAAGGGTTGTGCAAGACGGCAAAAGCTGTTTTCAATTTTAAATCTTAGGAGGAGCTGGATATGAAAGCGAAGAAGATGCTTGCTCTGGTCATGGCGATGGCAGTGCTGCTCATGGCGGCGGCCTGCGGCAAGGCGGGCGGCGAAACGCCAAGTGCGGAGGCAGACGACGGAAAATTCCGGGTGGGCATGGAATGCGACTATGCGCCCTTTAACTGGACGCAGTCTGAGCCCAGCGATACGGCTGTTCCCATCGAGGGCGGCGCGGGCTATGCGGATGGCTACGATGTGCAGCTGGCAAAGCGGCTGGCCGAGGCCATGGGCAAAGAACTGGTGATCGTCAAAATCGAATGGGATGGGCTGACGCTGGCGCTGCAATCCGGCAAAATCGATGCCATCATCGCGGGCATGAGCCCGACGGAAAAGCGCAAGCAGACCATCGATTTCTCGGATATCTACTACAACAGTGATTTCGTCATGATGGTCAAGCGGGGCAGTGCATATGAGACGGCCCAGAGCCTGGAGGATTTCCGGGGCGCGAAAGTCAGCGCGCAGATGAACACCACCTGGTACGACAGCATCGACCAGATTCCGGAGGTGCAGAAGCAGACGCCGCTGGCGACGATGGCAGAGTTTATCATCGCGGTGCGCTCGGGCAAGGTGGATGCCGTGGTGCTGGAGCGGCCGGGCGCGATGGCGGCGCAGCTGGCCAACGAGGATATCACGTATATCGCCTTTGCAGAGGGCAAAGGGTTTGAAGTCAGCCCGGAGGATGTCTCTGTGGCGGTGGGCGTGAGAAAGACGGATGGGCAGATGAAAGAGCAGATCAACGCCTATCTGAAAGATTTTACAGACGAGCAAAAGCAGGAGCTGATGGCCGAGGCCATTGCACGCCAGCCCCTGACGAATGAAGACTAAGCGGCGCATACCCGCGAAGAGAGCCCCCGCCCCGGGCGGCGGGCCTCATCCGGGCTTTGGGCAAGGGCATTTGCCCGGGCCCGAAAAAGAGGGCAGCAGGCCCTCGTGGAAATTTTAGAAGGAAAAGGGTGAGAATATGGCGCTCCCTACGACATTTTTTGGATGGGTCGGCTTTATCATCAGCGAGTATAGCGAGCTGCTGATCGGCGGCCTGCTCTCCACATTGAAAATTGCCCTGTTGGGCACGGCTATCGGCTTTTTACTCGGCCTTTTGGTGGCCATTTTGCGGACGATTCCCATCGAGGAAGGCGATTCGGCCTTGAGAAAAACGCTGCTGCGCATTCTGCGGGGCATCCTGAATATCTATATCGAGGTGTTCCGGGGCACGCCCATGATGGTGCAGGCTATGGTCATCTACTATGGCTCTCTGCAAATGCTGGGCATCGATATGAGCCCGGGTTTTGCGGGCATCCTCATCGTCTCCATCAATACAGGCGCGTATATGGCGGAGATCATCCGCGGTGGCATCATCTCCATCGATGCCGGGCAGAAGGAAGCGGCCTATTCCATCGGCATGACGCATTGGCAGAGCATGGTGCATGTCATCCTGCCCCAGGCCATCCGCAATATCCTGCCTTCAGTGGGCAATGAGCTGATCGTCAATATCAAGGATAGCTCGGTGCTCAACGTCATCGGCGTTTCCGAGCTGTACTTCATGGGCAAATCCGCCGCGGGAACTTATCTGAAATATTTCGAGACCTATTTCATCATCGCGGTGATTTATCTCATCTTAACGTATGCGACTTCCCGGCTGTTGGCATGGCTCGAGCGGCGCATGGATGGCCCCGCGCACTACACCATCCATGGCTCGCAATCCAATAGCAAGGCGACAATCGTCGTGAAAGGCGGTGAATAGGATGGCAGTTATCTCAGTTTCTCATCTGGAAAAGAGCTTTGGCACGCACGAAGTTTTGAAGGATATCAATTTGGATGTGGAGCAGGGGGAGGTCGTCTGCATCATCGGCGCATCCGGATCGGGCAAGAGCACGATGCTGCGCTGCATCAACCTGCTGGAAAAACCCACAGGCGGCAGCATCCTGTTTAACGGCAAGGATATTGGCGGCGTCGCCCCGGCGAGCTACCGCGCAAAAGTCGGCATGGTGTTTCAGCAGTTCAACCTGTTCGACAATATGACGACGCTGAAAAACTGCATGATCGGGCAG
>JAHZHM010000118.1:0-699 GCA_019420265.1 Clostridiales bacterium | reverse complement strand
GAAGGTGCTGGGGCGCCCCAAGGCAGAAGCACAGCAGATCGCCGAGGATTTTTTGGAGAAGGTCGGCATGCACGCCTTTTTGGAGGCAAAGCCAAAGCAGCTCTCGGGCGGGCAGAAGCAGCGCGTGGCCATTGCCCGGGCGCTCTGCATGAGCCCGGATGTGTTGCTCTTCGATGAGCCGACTTCCGCGCTGGATCCCGAGATGGTGGGCGAGGTGCTGGCGGTCATGAAAGAGCTGGCCAAAAGCGGGCTGACGATGATCGTCGTCACGCACGAGATGGCCTTTGCCAGGGATGTCGCGGATCGCGTGGTGTTTATGGACGAGGGCTACATTGCCGAGCAGGGAACTTCCCAGGAGATTTTTGGCAATCCCAAAAACGAGAGAACCCGCCAGTTCTTGGCGAGAGTTCTGGAGAAATAGACCCAGCATGGCGGCTAGGGGCGGGCGAGCGAAAGCGAGCCCGCTCTTTTGTTCTGTTTTTTCGTGAACAGGCGTGGGTGAACATGGGGCAAAGCCCCATCCCCCTTTTGATTGGGATAGGGGGATGTGTGGGCAGGGCAGCTTTGCCCTTTCCATTTTTCAGGCAGAAAAAGTTATTTTGTCGGCAAGACAAGCCGCGCAGCGGGCACAGAATGTGTGAGCATTTGATTTCTAACAAACCAATTCCCAGCTGCGCGTTCCGCTTTAACAGCCCCCAC
>JAHZHM010000117.1 GCA_019420265.1 Clostridiales bacterium | reverse complement strand
TCCGGAACGATTTCCGCTTCCAAGACTGTATACAAAGGTCAGTCTTACCTGGATATTCAGGCAGCGCCTGATGCGGGCTATAGCATCAGCAAGATCGTTGTAGATGGCGTTACGGTTCTGGATACGGTGCTGAAAGAAAGCCCGGCTCCGGCGCCTGCTCCCTCGACTGCTGCGCTCCCGGATGCGCCTGCCAAGGCTCCTGCAAAACAGCCGAATGCGGCGCTGCCCACCCAGCCGAGCGTTGAGCCGTCTATCGAGCCGCAGCCGGAAGAGGCTGCCCCGACAGTTCAGCCCAGCGCAGAGAGCTCTGTTGCTCCGGAAGAAGTAGCGCCTTCGCTCGAGCCCGAGGCAGAAGAGAGCGTTGCGCCGATTGAGGAGAACAAGGGCGTTGAAGTTCTGGCGGCGAAAGCTGGCAGAATGGCGCAGGCTCTGGCGCCGCTGAGCGCGCCTGTATCTCAGCCGGAAATGATAGTGCTGGGTGCTAGCCAGGGCTTGATGCTTCTGGAAGGCGATGCAGATGCGACGACGGATGAGTACGAAATCGTTACAGATTTGGGTCTGGTTACCAAGGCCGACCTGGATCTGAAAGATGCAGACGCGACGACCTTCAAAATGGCTGTCAACGGTGCAATCGAAGATCACGAAGTGAAAGTCTTCTTCACCAAGAATGTGGAACTGCCGGATGGCACAAACACCCCGACGCCTGCTCCCAAAGAGGATACGCTGCGCAAAGTCGAAGCGACAATTCAGGGTGGCCCCGGGCAGATCACGGAAGGCCAGGGATACTACAATGTCGGCGAAGACGGCGAAGTTTCCTGGACAGTTCCGAACGGCTATACGGTCTCCAGCATTTCTGTAAATGGCACGGTCGTTGCGACGAGCGGCAATTCCTGGTCCTTTAAGGATATTCAGGAGGATAAGAAAGTTGTTGTGACGCTGAAGAAGGATGGCGCAACCAACGATGCGCTCCCGCCGAGCTACAAAGTCCAGACGTTCCAGATTGAGACGGAACTGAGAGGCGGCGCAGGCACGATCACCAATACAGCGACGCTGCGCGAAGGAGTCAAGAAGACGATTTCCTGGCAGGTTACGCCGGTGGAAGGCCATCACTATGAAGTCAAGTATGTCATCATCGACGGCGTAGTCAGAACAGACCTGCGCACGGCAGATTCGGTTGAGCTGACTGCTGATCGCAACCATAAGGTTGTTGTCATCATCGATGACAAGATGCCTGTCAACGTCGATATCGACGGAGACGGAAAGCCGGATATCAATATCGATGTCGATGGCGATGGCATTCCGGATGTCAATATCGATACGGATGGCGACGGCGTTCCGGATTACAAGATCGACGCCGATGGGAATGGTATCCCGGATGACGAAGAGGAGAACGGCTCCAACGCGGGCGGCGATCCGAACGGCACGGGCGGAAGCTCGATTCCCAAAACCGGTGATTCCATGAATCATTGGGCGCTGCTGGCAGCTTTGCTTGGTGCGCTGGCCATGCTGGGAGCAATTCTCGGCTATCGGCGCAAGGTGAGCAAATAGCGAGCCGGAAATGCTAAGGTAAATAGCATAAAAAATATGGGCGCAACTGCCTGGGTGAAATCCCAGGTGGCTGCGCTCTTTTTATAAGATGCTATTTTCAAGGCGCTTGCCTTTCTTAGAATAAATTTGTTAGAATTTTAAAAATGCTGATTTCCAAGGGTGAAGAGACAGCGCAGTAAAATAGGATGTCCGATTATGGCGTGATTTTGAAGGAAAAAAGCGCTATCATAGAGGCAGGTGAGGGGAGGGGAAAGCGATGAAAGAGAACGAAGATTTTCTCTACGAGGCGTTTCAAGCCAAAGATACGCGCTTTGATGGGCGCTATTTCGTTGGAATTTCCTCGACGAAGATCTATTGCCGCCCAACTTGCCGGGCAAAACGACCCAAGCGGGAAAACTGCACTTTCTTCTCTTCTGCGGCAGAGGCGGAGCAGGCGGGGTATCGCCCGTGCCTCTTATGCCGCCCAGAACTTGCGCCGGGCAATGCCATCATCGATGCCTCTTCATCGCTTGCCCAAAAGGCCGCGCAGCTGATGTCGGAGCATTGCGGCGATGGGCAGAGCGTAACGGAAATCGCACAAAAACTGGGATGCACAGACCGGCATTTGCGGCGTGTCTTTTTTGCGGAGTATCACGTTTCGCCCATACAGTATTTACAGACTTGCCGGCTGTTGCTCGCGAAGAATTTGCTGACGGATACGGGGTTATCCGTGCTGGATGTGGCCATGGCAGCGGGATTTGGGAGTTTGCGCCGGCTCAACGATTTGTTTCAGCGGCGATATCACTTGTCGCCGACGGCGCTGCGGAAAAATGCTGCTGGCGGGGCAAAGCAGGCGCATGGGATTACCGTAGCGCTGGGCTATCACCCTCCTTACGAGTGGGAGAAGATGCTAGAGTTTCTTGCAAAGCGCGCAATCCCCGGGGTGGAGATGGTCCTAGAAGGCGCATATCTGCGCACCGTTCGGTTGAAAGGCCGCGATGGGAAAAAGTATTGCGGATGGATTCGCGTGCAAAGCTGCCCCAAAAAGAACGCTGTGGCTGTTACATTGAGCGATGCGCTCATTCCGGTCTTGTCGCAAGTTTTGGCGCGGGTGCGTGCGCTGTTTGATCTCTGTGCAGAGCCGAATGTGATTTATGAAAAACTGCAAACAATCAACCAGATTTGCCCAGGCGCCTGTGTTTTAGGGCTGCGCGTCCCTGGATGCTTCCAACCGTTTGAAATGGCTGTACGGGCTGTTTTAGGCCAGCAAATCACGGTGAAAGCGGCGAGTACCCTGGCGGGGAAAATTGCTCTGGCCTATGGTACACCTATTGAGACTGGCATAGACGGCCTGACGCATCTTTTTGCAGAGGCAGAGGATATCCTCGCGCTAAAGGATGAAATTGAAGAGCGATTGGGCACGCTGGGGGTGATTGCCGCGAGATCCCGGTGCATTTTGGCTTTGGCGCAGGCGCTGGAAAGCGGCGATATTGCGTTGGGCGCTTATGCGGATCCGGAGCAGGAGATGGCAAAGCTCATGCAGATAAAGGGAATTGGCGGCTGGACAGCCAAATATCTTGCCATGCGGACCATGGGCTGGCCAGATGCCTTTTTAGAGACGGATATTGGCGTGAAACATGCGCTGCCGGAATATACGCCCAAGGAGCGATTGGAGCTCTCCAGACAATGGCGCCCCTGGCGCAGCTATGCGATGATGTGCCTATGGAACCTGGATGCTCCAGGTGCGGCAAAATGAGAAGATGCGGCGAAGCATTCGAGTAGATGGGATAAGCCGCTTGGAAAAATAAAAAAACGGAGGCAGATGCGATGGTATATACCATGCGATACGATTCCCCAATCGGCGGCCTTTTGCTTGCGGAAAAGGAAGGCGCGCTGGTTGGCGTTTGGATGGAAGGGCAGAAATACTTTCTGGGCTCTTTGAAGGAAGAAATGAAGGAGAACCCCAACTCGGCCATGCTAAAGCAGGCTGGGCGGTGGCTAGACTGCTATTTTGGGGGAGAAAAGCCGGAGATTGCGCAGCTTAGGCTGGCGCCTATGGGCAGCGCATTCCGCAAAGCGGTTTGGGACATCCTTTGTGAAATTCCATACGGAAGTGTGATGACTTACGGAGAGATTTCAAGAAAAATTGCCGCCAGCCGCGGGCTGGAGAGAATGTCGGCGCAGGCGGTGGGCGGCGCGGTAGGCCATAACCCAATCTCAATTATCATTCCCTGCCATCGGGTTGTCGGGACAAACGGCAGCCTGACGGGATATGCCGGCGGTTTGCAGAAGAAAATTGCTCTGCTCACTTTGGAGGGCGTCGACACAGGAAAATTCACCATTCCCCAAAAGGGAACGGCGCTATGAGAAAGGCACAGCTGATGGAGTAAGAATCTCCTGTAGTTTTTATCTATGCTGAAATCAAAAAGCGGGCTTATTTTCAAGCCCGCTTTTTGATTAGTTGAGCAAATAGATGAAAAGATTCAGATACCCGGCGAAAGCAACCCACAGCAAATAGGGAATCATGAGGTAGCCCGCGGGTTTGGAAATTTTATAGAACAAAACAGTCGTGATAAAAATGAGAATCCAAAGGGCGATGAGCCAAACAAAGGCAAATAGATAGCGCTCCAGATTGAAGAAAATGATGGACCAAAAGAAGTTAAAGAGAAGCTGGAGCCCATAGAAAGTTAGGGCAGAGCGGCTTGGCTTTCCGGATGTGAGGACAAGATAAGAGGCAATGCCCATCAGGATGTATAGAAGCGTCCAGACAACGGGAAAAAGCCAGCCGGGCGGGGAAAGCGGCGGCTTATTGAGCGCCTGAAAAGTTTCCATTCCGCTGCTCGTAAGCAGCGCAGATATGCCGCCCACCGCAAGCGGGATTGCAATGCATAAAATCAATTTTTTCCACTGAATTTTCAAAAAAATCACCTCGCTTAGGTATCATTATGTGCGGCAAGGTGCCCAGATATTCCAGGTATCGCCCAAATATGCAGAATCTCAGCTGCATTTGTGAGGGATGCAGGTGTTTTTGGCAAAAAAAACCCGAGCAAAGCATGCCTTGCTCGGGTTTGGCTTATAGTGATAAAAAATATCGCCGCCCAAAAAATGGGCAACGATATGGGCGCAGCGCCGTGCTGCTGGCGCACCTGTCGGGATTCGAACCCACGGCCTTCCGCTTAGGAGGCGGACGCTCTATCCTGCTGAGCTACAGGTGCCTATATTATTTTGCTTTGCCCTAAATATTTTGCGGCAAATCGGCCAAAATAAGCATATTCATATTAACACTTGCAAAGAATTGGTGTCAAGCGGAGAAAAAAATAACATCAAATGTGCGCGGCGTGCATATAGATATCGGTATATAAATTGGAAGACGAGGAACAGATATGGCGGGACAGGAATATAGCTTTCTTTATAAAGTGCAAAGCGAGAAAAGCTTTGTAGAAATAGCGGAAGAGTTTCAGATGAGCGAAGTGGTTTTGCGCGCGATGAATCCGAAAATCCGGCAGGTGCGCCCGGGGATTGAGCTGAAAATCCCGATTGCGGAATGCCCCAACGGCGCATTCCATACCCTAAAAGAGGGCGAGGGGCTGTTTCATCTGGCTGTCGGCATTGGAAGCACGGCGGAGGATGTTCTGGCGGTGAACCCGGGGTTGGTGCCGGGGCGAGCATTGCCTGGGCAGACGGTCATTTTGCCGGAACGTGAACGCCCAACGCGCACCTACCGCGTCTGCGGCACGGATCATCTATGGGATATTCTGCGCAAATTTGAGATGAGCGTGCCGGCGCTGCGCAAATTGAACCCGGGCCTGGATATTTTTTCGCTGCGCGAGGGGCAGGAGATCGTCGTGATGGAATATATGCCGACATCGGATGCAGATGGGGTCTACACCTTGAAGGCCGGGGAGACGCTGCTCTCCCTATGCGAGAAAACCGGCTTTTCACCAGCCGAACTGCTGCGGGCAAACCCCAATTTGCGCCCGCAGGATTTTGCAAAGGGGATGCGGATTGTGTTGCCCCAAAAAAAAGAACAGCGCGGTGTGCAGAAAAATCGGTAGCCCAAAGCTGCCGATTTTTTATTTTGGAGCAAGCAAAGAGAGGCCGCACACGCTCAAAAGCGGTGAAAACGAGCCCAGAGGTTTGGCGCAATATTTCTTTTCATATATTTAACAAAGCGGATACAATTCGCAGCGGGCGCGCAGAAAAGCGCGAGAGGGAGCGGCTTTCTCTGGCCTATTGCAAAGGACGGCGCGGCATTTCGCGCATTTTTGTGGTTTTTCTGCATGCCAGCAGAAGGGCGGCGCCGTTTACAAAGCTGTAAAAAGCAGTATATAATAGAGACAAGAGAGAACGGGGAGAGACAGCTCTATGGATTTAGAGATTTTTGAATATATCGACTCTGTGCTTGAGCTTTACCGCAAGAAGAAGGATGTCTATAAGCTCATCGCGGAGGAAGTCAAAGAATTTTTCGAAGGGGAGCTCCTGGCAGGCAGCGATTATGCGCTGAGCATGGTCTATCGCATCAAAAGCGAGAAAAGCATGCGCGAGAAGCTCATCCGCAATGGTTATACGGATAAATACGACACGCCGGAAGAACTTCTGGCGCGCTTTCAGGATATCATCGGTTTCCGCATTGAGTGCAAATTTATCGACGATGAAGAAGTCGTCTATGAGCTTTTGAAAAAGCTCTTCAACCAAACGGAGGACGAGGAGTATTATTATTGTGCTTCCATGCCAAAAGTGCGCCTCAAACTGGATGATGAACAGCCCCAAAAGCAAAAGAACGGCTTTGATATCTATAAAATTGACGGGCTATACCTTTTAGGCAAGGAAAATCTGCATTTTGAGCTTCAGATCAAAGCGCTGGTCAACACCTTCTGGGGAGAGATTGAGCATAAAATCGTCTATAAAAACAACGCTTATTTGCTGGCGGATGGGCTTGTGACGGATCTGATGGTTTCCATTAAAAAGAGCCTGAACATGATCGACGGGCAGCTTTTCGTGCTGTATAACCGCTTCCAGCGCACAGAGGAGCGGGAGATTTCCGAGTTTGAAAAAGAGGGGACGGCGCGGCAGGTTGAGCGGTTTTTGGCGAAGCTGGTCTGTGATACGTTTGCCGAACTCATGCAGCAGCAGATCGGATTCACCATCGATTTTAAGGCCAGCTGCGAGGCTGTGGTGCGCTATATCATGGAGATCAACAAAGTCGCCGATATGGAGGATTACGGCAGAGTTCTGCTCAAAACTGTCGATGCGCTGGATCAGATCAAGGAACAGCAGGTTCGGGTGGACGAACAGATAGAGCTGGAGCGGAAACTCTATTATGAGGATATTTTTTCGGCCAA
>JAHZHM010000116.1:2907-5847 GCA_019420265.1 Clostridiales bacterium | reverse complement strand
AGGAGATGGCCGTCATATAAGTATATTGGCAGGTCATCAGCCCAAAAACGGCAAATAAAACCAGCCGCACCACATCCCTTGGTTGCCTCCATACTGCCTTTAGCGCTTCCCTCTCCCGCATCGCAACCACCAGCAGCAAGAGCACGCCCGCCGCCAACATCCGCACTACCGTCAACCATTGGCTGCTCATCTGCTTTTCCAAAAACAGATATTGCCCAACCGTGCCGGAAAATCCCCATAGAGCGCCGCCTGCCAGCGCACAAAGAATGCCCGAAAGCTTACCCTTCATTTGCTCACTTCCTTTCTTCACAATCTCATTATATTGTGATATACTCGCTAGTGTATCCCGTAATCTTGCGCAATTTTATCAAAATATTGAGGTTATGATGATTTTCAAGCAATTTCCCATGACAGAAAATAAGGAAGAGCTCACGCAGGCTTTCGCGCCCGGCTTGCCCATTGCCGCCTATCAAAATACCTTTGGCGCAGATACCTACGATTCCATCGGATGGCATTGGCATGGCGCGGTGCAGTATTGCCGGGTGCTGAGCGGCCGCGTCGCGTTTCGCTCGGCAGAACAAACGATTGTCGCCTCAGAAGGTGAAGGCATTTTCATTCGCTCGAAGGTTGCGCACGCCTCTGCTCCGGCCTGCCCAAATGCTTCCTACTTTTGCCTAGATCTGGAAACTACCTTGGTGGAACATTCTCCCGCGCTCTCTTCCAAGTGCTTATCCGTCTTCTCGCCCAAAGCGCTTCCATCCATGCAGCTGCTCCTGCCAAGCTTCCCCGCTCATCAGAATCTTCTCTCCTGCCTGGAAGAGATTCAATCCCTTTTGGCTCAAGAGCCCGAAAACTACGAGTTTTTTCTCTATAGTCTGCTTTACCGGCTTTTGGGAGATACCCTTTCGCTGCCAAAAGAGCAATCGGCGTCCTCTGCGCTCGGCGTGAACGAGCGGTTGGTGCGCCTCCTTTCCTATCTCCATTGTCATTTTGCTGAATCAATCCGATTGGAAACCGTGGCTAGCCAAGTTCATTTAAGCGAAAGCGAGTGTTGCCGCTTTTTTAGGAAGGCAACCGGGCAACACCTATTCAGCTATTTACGGCGCTACCGCTTAACTCAAAGCCTGGCTCTGCTGCGCCAAACGTCTATGAGCATTGCAGAGGTTGCCCAGGCCGTGGGGTTCGGCAGCCAAAGCTATTATACCGAGTGTTTTAAAAAGCGCTTCGGGCAAACGCCCCTGCAGTTTCGCAAACAAGTCAATTTCTCTACGCAAAAAGACGCCAAGGGATTGCCCTTAGCGCCTTAAAACAGCAGCAAGCTCTTATCTCTCTTTTTTCTTCACCAATTCAATCGCTTCTTTTCCGCTCAAATGGTCGATCTCAATAGCGACGACGCACAGCGCCCGATATTCCCGCTCGATCTCCTGTTTGCGCCCCTCCGGGTCGTCCGGCGTGTATTTTGCTGCCAGCGCCTCGATCGCCGCGCGTTTTTCTGCCTCTTCCTCCAAAACGCGCGCCCGGCCAAATGCAATCACGCTGCGGAAATACGTGGTGTATCTTTCGGGCTGAATATCATCTAGATCGATCACACAAAAAGAAACTTTATCGTTTTGGGCAATGGCATCCAGCTTATGCCCCTGCTTTGCGCAATGAAAAATAATTTTTCCATCGGTATATACATAGCTCAGCGGCACAGCATAGGGATACTCACCATCTCCCTGCACCGCCAAAACGCCGGAAGTCCCGCGCTCCAGCACCAGCTCGCATTCTTCCTTTGTGAGCACTTGTTTTTTACGCCGCATTTGTCGAAACATCTGTTTTCCTCCTCATCCTAATACTGAACCAAATACCACCCAAAAGGGCATTTTCACAGCAGAGCTTCTTCTTTTAGCATATCAGATCCCCAAAAATTTTCAATCTTTTTTCAGGCCGAGCTGCTCTCCTGCGTTTTCGATATTTATTTCAAAGCATCGATATAGGCCAATTATAGGATAGCCGCAACCTGAATTGTATCTTGTAACATCTTCCACTTTCTCAAAATCAAATTCTTACAATCTAACAGATCTTCGATTTCTAAAAGCTCTTCCGCTGTAACGCAGATAATTGATAGGCCTTCCGCCGCAAGGCGGCCAATTTCCTCAACCGCTTTTTCTGTAACTCCACTTGCCGCGAAAAGGATAACTGTCTTATTCCCTTTCATATTGGAAATATGCGCAATATTTCTAATGTGATGCAGCCCTATACGTTCACGCCAGTTCTTGCATTCGACTAAAATATACGCCCCAAGCTGCCACAAAGCATTATCTAAAGAGATATTTACTAAGCTAATATCAATTTCTTGAGCGCCCGCGCGAATACGGCGGCCTGTAATTTTCCACTCGGATATACCCTTCAACATGTAAGATGCCGCATCTTCCCAAAGAATGCCTTTTTTATATGCATCTTCATTGATAATCGCTTCTTTAACCATGGAGCGCAAAACAGAAGGAGAAAAATCCACAGATTCCTTATCATGAGGCACGAGCGACCATAGATACGGCAAATATACATACCTGCTATTCATCGTCTGATGTAAATCTTTCGAGATAACGGGCTCATCCTCACCTTTTATAAAATCGCGAAATCTTTCGATGTGTATCAGCAGAGCGCGGTAGTAAGTTTGCTTTGAAATCATGGGCTCTGCTTCCACGCTTTCGCAAATGTTGGCTTGGATGAATTCCAAAAAAGCCTCGTACACCTTTGTAAGGCTATCTTCATCCCATATCTTGTTCGAGCACGCACACAGATAGATAAACACTTTATTCCATTCTTCAAAAAGGTCATTGGGTTCCAAGGCAATGCCGTATGCGTAAACTGGGTCTGTGAGAATTGTCTGTATATTTGAAGAGCAAAAGCCCACAAAATCATTTGGGTGCATCGTTCCTTTCATATATGAAAAGC
>JAHZHM010000116.1:0-2897 GCA_019420265.1 Clostridiales bacterium | reverse complement strand
TTTCCCAGCGCAAGTTGATGGCCTCCCTCAAAAACCATTCTCCAACTCCCCGTATCCATCTGCGGAATACAGGCGACAGCTTTCCTTCCTACAAAATCGCGCAGAAAAAAAGACTGAATGATCAGCTGCTGACCATATAGATAGGGTTTTTCATGCTCTATCCATAAAGCAACGCTGCTATCAACAATTGCATCTCTTTGCTCGCTGGGCAAACGGCTATAACAGAAGCCTAAAAATATAAAATCCTCATAATCTTCAAAAAGATATCCCGGCGAATACTCAGGGTGTTCATAGGAAAGCTCTTGTATCCATCTATTAAATATATTTCCTATCCCATCTAGTTTCTTAGAAAATTTCCGGACACTCTTTCCATTCAAGAGCCGTCGAAAATTTTCCTTTAATTCCTCTTCAATCACCTGATGCACATCGAGCGTTTTTTCTACTATACCTGCGACAGCTAAGATATAAACGATATCCTTATTTTCTTCCTCCGAGCCCATGCTCTCCATTACTTTTTGATAGAAAGCATCTTCCATATATTGATAGCTGTCTATTGTTTGTATGATGAGAAAACCATCCTCATCAGCAATTCCTTTGATATATACATATATAAGCCCTGCAGAATTAATTGGTGTAGTCATATTTCCTCCTTAAAATAGAATAGCGCTTAGTCTCCCTATAAGTATAGAAAAATGCCCCTCAGCATTGCACGAGTGATACTGAGAGGCATTTTGTCGGGCATATGAAATTGCTATCTATATTTCCAAATAGCTCTATCTATAAAGAATGATAGAGAAAACATGAGAAAATAGATCATGATGTGCCAGATATCTAACCCCAATCTACTCCCACTCAATCGTGCCCACCGGCTTGGGCGTCAAATCGTAGAGCACGCGGCATACACCGGGCACTTCGTTTAAAATCCGCTGAGTGATTTTCTTCAAAATCTCCCAAGGAATTTCGGGAACCGTGGCCGTCATCGCATCCACCGTGTTGACCGCACGGATGATCACCGGCCAATCAAAAGCGCGCTTGCCGTCCCGCACGCCCGTGGAGCGAAAATCCGGAACAACCGTAAAGAATTGCCAAATGTGCTGCGCCAGATCCGCTACGGCAAATTCCTCGCGCAGAATCGCATCGGATTCCCGCAAAGCCGCCAGGCGGTCTCTCGTAATCGCGCCCAGGCAGCGCACGCCCAGGCCCGGGCCCGGGAAGGGCTGCCGCTCTACCATCGATTCAGGCAATCCCAGCGCCTTACCCACCACGCGCACTTCATCTTTAAACAGCAGACGCACGGGTTCCACCAGTTCAAATTTCAAATCTTCCGGCAAACCGCCCACGTTATGATGCGCTTTTACGCCGTCGCTCTCCAAAATATCCGGGTAAATCGTGCCCTGTGCCAGGAAGGTAATATCCTCCTGCTTGCGCGCCTCTTCCTCGAACACTTTGATGAACTCTCCGCCGATGATCTTGCGCTTGCGCTCCGGCTCGTCCACATCGACGAGCAAGTCCAAAAACCGATCCGTCGCATCCACATAAACCAGGTTTGCATCCATCTGATTCTGGAATACTTCCACAACCTCTTCGCTCTCGCCTTTGCGCATGAGCCCGTGGTTGACATGAACGCATACCAGCTGCTTGCCAATCGCCTTGATGAGCAGCGCCGCAACCACCGAAGAATCCACGCCGCCGGATAGCGCCAGCAGCACTTTCTTATCCCCCACCTGGGCACGCACTTCCTCAATCTGCTCTGCAATAAAGGCCTCTGCCAATTCTGGCGTGTTAATCCGCTGCATGTCCGCAGGGCGCACATTATTTCCCATCATTTTATCCTCCAATTTAAAATTTACTCCCACTCAATCGTCGCCGGGGGCTTGCTTGTAATATCGTATACGATGCGGCCAATATGCCTCACTTCATTGGTAATGCGGTTCGATGCTTTTTCTAAAACATCATAGGGAATCCTAGCCCAGTCCGCCGTCATCGCATCTACGCTGCTCACCGCCCGCAGCGCCAAAGTGTAGTCGTATGTTCTCTCGTCGCCCATGACGCCCACGCTTCTCATATCGGTCAGCACAGCAAAATACTGCCAAATCTCACGATCCAACCCCGCTTTTGCGATTTCATCCCGGAAGATGAAATCCGCATCCCGCAGCAAATCCAGCTTTTCTTTGGTGATTTCCCCGATCACGCGAATCGCCAGGCCCGGCCCCGGGAAAGGCTGCCGCCATACCATATAGCTTGGAATCCCAAGCTCCTCGCCCAGCGCGCGCACTTCATCTTTAAACAGATCGCGCAGCGGCTCGATGATCTCTTCAAAATCCACATAATCCGGAAGCCCGCCGACATTGTGATGGCTCTTGATCAGCGCCGCATCACCAGAGCCGCTCTCCACGACATCCGGATAAATCGTCCCCTGCGCCAAAAACTCAACTTTGCCGACTTTCTTTGCTTCCTCTTCAAAAACACGGATGAACTCTTCACCGATGATCTTGCGCTTTCTCTCCGGCTCGCTCACTCCCGCCAGTTTGGAGAGGAAACGCTCTTCGGCATCCACGCGCTTCAGGTTAATATCAAACTCTTTGCCAAAAATCTGAACAACCTCGTCTCCCTCGTTTTTGCGCAGAAGACCATGGTCGACGAAAATGCAGGTGAGATTTTTGCCAATCGCCCGATGCAGCAAAACCGCCACCACCGAGGAATCCACTCCGCCCGAAAGCGCCAGCAAAACCTTGCCGTCTCCCACCTTCTCGCGAATTTCCTCAATCGCTCGCTCAGCAAAAGAGTGCATCGTCCAGTCGCCAGAGGCATGGCAAACTTCATAGAGGAAATTCCTCAAAATCTGCTGGCCAAACTGCGTGTGGTTTACCTCCGGATGGAACTGCACACCGTAAATG
>JAHZHM010000115.1 GCA_019420265.1 Clostridiales bacterium | reverse complement strand
ATTACTGCCTGTTCCGGCTGGGCCTGCTCCAAACTTTGCAGCAGATCCACAAAGTCTTCATGCCCAAACACCTCATTTCCAAATTTGCTCTCTATCGGATTGAAAATCATCTCCGGAACTTCCAGCAGGTTTGCTCCCCACCTAGAGAGCAAAAGCGTTCCTGGCATTCCCGCTTTATATTCAAACTGAATTTCCTCCGAAATCTCCGCCAAAACCTGGTTCTTCATCCGTTCATGCTCCAGCGCGCGGGCAGATTTTTCCGTGGTATCCATTTTGCTCATCTCCAGCATCTGATCGACAGAATCCCAGGCTTCCCGTTCGGAATAGGAAGCTTGGGAGTTTACCTTGGCTTCCCGTTCTAACGCATCCGCCACCTCCTGCAGGCATTCCAGAAGCAATGGGCTAAACGCCCCGCACTGCCCATCTAAAATCATCTGGATAGCCACCTCATGTGCAAACGCATCTTTATAAACGCGTTTGCTGGTCAGCGCATCATAGACATCTGCCAGCGCGACAACCTGAGCCGCAATCGGAATCTGCTCCCCCATTAGGCCATCGGGATAGCCCTTGCCATCATACCGCTCATGGTGCCACCGGCAGATCTGATAGCCATATTTGATGAGCGGCTCATTGGCTTTGATGGGAATATCATTGAGTACTCTCGCGCCCTCTATCGAGTGCGTTTTCATAATCTCAAACTCCTCTTTTGTCAGGCGCCCCGGTTTATTGAGGATCTCGGAGGGCACGGCAATTTTGCCAATATCGTGCAGCGCAGAAGCATTGCAAATCAGCGAAATATCCTGCTGCGTCAGCCCATAGCGATCTGTTTTGGAGACCAGCTTTCTTAAAAGCAGATCCGTGAAGGTATGGATATGGAGCACATGCAAGCCGCTCTCTCCATTATGAAATTCGACGAGATTGGAGAGAATCTCGATCATCATGCGAGAGTTTTTCTCTTTCTCGTATACCTGATCCACGACAATGCGCGAGAGCTCCTTTTGCTTTGCCACCAGCATGATCGCGCTGGAGACGCGCCGCTGAACGATTCTTTCATCGAACGGCCGGCTGATATAATCCAGCACGCCCATATCATAGGCGCGATCGACATACGTCGGGACGGTCTCCGCCGAGATCATGATAACCGGGATCTGCTTGATCCAGCCATTCTTATTCATCAGCGCCAGCGTCTCAAAGCCATCCATAACGGGCATGACAATATCCAGCAGCATCAGGCAGATCTCCTCCGACTGCTTCTGCAGAATCTCCGCAGCCTCCATGCCGTTTCCCGCTTCGATGATATCGAAATCATTGGAAAGCATATCTTCCAGCAGCGCGCGGTTCATTTCCGAATCATCTACGATCAGAATTTTCTTTTTCGCTTCCATTCTCT
>JAHZHM010000114.1 GCA_019420265.1 Clostridiales bacterium | reverse complement strand
TCCATCTATTCAAAAGGGCTTTAATAAAAGACAATGAACTACAAAAAGGCACTCACTTGAGTGCTTTTTTGTTTCTGCGGATAGGCCGATGATGAGCCGGAATAGCGAGATGGAAAAGAAAAATGCAGCATTTATCATATCAATTCAAACAGAGAAGCGGAAAACCAGGACAATGCTCATTTTTTATTTATGCCCCCGGATAGGAGATCTGCCAGCAAGTCGAGATTTGATGATGCACCTGGCACACCTTCAAAAAGCCGGACCACGGGAACATCGAGTGCTTCTGCAATTTTCGTCAAAGTGCTGAACACCAAGTTTGCATCGGCGTGTTCCGCGGCGTGCAGTGTTTTGAGATCGATACCGGCTCCTGCGGCCAAGCTTAGTTCGGAGAGGCCAGCTTCCTTGCGAAGTTTCAAAATGTTTTGCGCGACAATTTTCCGATAACTATTTTCCATAATCTTCTCCTAAAAAATACATTTATAGAAAATTATGGAATCAGTGAATTTGGGTAAGCAATGGAATTGAGAAATACTTTTGTGATAAAATATGAGTGGACTATAAGAAATGAGGGCCTTTCAATGCTCTTTTGCCGATGAAAAAATAGTTTCATCTCTATGGAGCCGCATGGCATATCGTTCTGAAAAGAGAAAACAAGCTCTATATTAAGAAGCGGACAAACGCAAACTTTTTTGCTTTCTTCGTTCAAAAACCCCTGCATAGCAGGGGCTTTTATCATGGCCTGCAGATTGCACAGGGTTCCTTTCCGAGCAGCTCTGCCTTTTCCCTTGTAAGTTCCTGGATATTTGTCTTGTTTTGCACATAGGTACAGCCCGGTTTGTGATACTTGGCACCGGAAGAGGTAATCACGACGATATCGTTGGGGCTTTCATCCACATGTATCATTGTATGTGAGGATGTGGGAATGGCCTGCGCTACCCCTGGGTGAACGATGCCCGGAATATGTAGGATAAGGGATGCACCCAGAGATAGAGTCACAATGAACGTAAATATTTGGCTTTTACTAAAATGCGGCTTCAATAGATAATCGGCAAATTCGTTGGCCTCTGCTTCGTTTTCCAAGGTCAGTGCATCAAAGTCGTGTTTCAATACGATATGAGCCACTTCGTGCAAATACGAGTGCGCTTTGTTTTTAGCAGCCCGATCAATAAAGATGATGCGCAAGCCTTTTACAGCAAATGCTTTATTCCTAAGCGCTATCTCTCGCAGCCCATGTGATTCTAGCAGTTTATCGCCCGGGCCGCCATCATTAAAATACGCGGTTTCCCAACCGCGCATTGTTTTCATATAGTTGATAGATGAGTCCAATAAAGTGCGTTTTGTTGTAACCGCAGAACGAAAAGCGGCAGCCTGATTTTTTGCGAAACGATCTAGCATGATTTCAGTACCTCCAAAAATTTTTACATATATTGCCAAATTATCCTTTTTATGACAATATACGCTAAAATATTATTACACCTGAAAGCACGAAATCCTTGTAATCCTTGCCAGGTTCGTTATTCGGTTTTGTTCATACTGTCTTTATTCAGCTGGAGAGCGCCGTGCTCGCCGCCATATGCTGCATAAGAGCCAATGTATTCGACTTCCCTTGCATATTCATCCAAAGCTTTTAATGAGGTCATGAAATTCATGGCCTTTTCTTTATTTTCATCATTGAGCTGGGAATACATTTGCGCAATTTTCAGAGCGTCTGCTTCTAGCATCGGAGTAGGAGCTGCGGAAATCGCTTCTTGCTCGGCGCGTCCCAGAAGATAATCGATAGAGCAATCCAGATAGTCGGCTATTTGGTCGATTTTATTCATATAAGATCGAGTAACGCCATTTCGCCATTCGCTAATGGCGTTTTTGCTATACCCTAAATCGTTTAAAAAGGCTATTTTTGTAATTTGCCTTTGATTTAATAGATCTTCTAAGCGGGTTGTGAAGTCCATTACAGCATTCTCCATAAATATTATTGATAAAATTTTGCAGATATCCATAAATATTATTGACATCAATAAAAATTATGGATATAATTGTACCAAGGTAAGAAACTTGTTTATGTAATTATAGCAAAGAAATGGAGCAAGAACAATGAGCAGGCGGGGGAAAACGCTGGCGGGAGCGGCCTTTTGCACTGCTGTAATGCCAGAACTAGTTTAAGGCAGCAATGATTTTAAATATCTTTCAAGATGCGGAATCCAGATATAAAGGGGTGAGACAGGCTATGGGAATAGGAGAAAGAATTGCCGAATTGAGGAAGCGGGCGAACTTGACGCAAAAACAACTGGCCGGGATGGTAGGCGTCTCAGGCGGCATGATCGCCCAGATTGAACGAGGGACGAAAACTCTCTCTCTGCAGCTGGGCAAAATGATTGCACGGGCGCTGAAGGTGGATATCTTACAAATTATTGGAAGGGATTAGCCGGAGAGAGGCGGGAGAAAGAAATGAGGGTTTTGATCGGAGTGGAAAGCGGGCGCAGAATGACGCTGGGGTATGCGCAGGCGCTGCGGGAAGCGGGCTGCTATTTAGAGCTGGATGGCGATGGCAATGTTTGGGTGTACTGTGAGAGAAAATCAGAATAAGAAGCGCCGCCTAGGGGGCGTCTGCTCTGTATCTGAGGACAGCGCAAAAAACAAAGGAGGCAAATTATGTGCGATATAAAAACACGAGAGAAGCAGGCTGATCTGGCGCAGGAACAGAAACGAAATGAGCGCGACGCAAAGATAATCCTTCTGCTATTTTGCCTGATAGAGCAGGGGAGTGCTCCAGCATTGCCGGAATTAGAGCGATATGTGCTGGAGACAATCGCCAAAGAAAGAGCGCAAAAGAATGGTGAGGATTATCGCAAAGAGAATACTAGGTTTATCAGAGCGGAATCACAAATTTTGCCCCATATTGGGACAGGCCGGAAAAATGCGGCGCAGCGGGTGTTCTTGCAGCAGATGGCTGGCGTGAACGATAGAGCTTTGAGAGAGGGAATTGCCCTTCTGAGAAAAGAATACCCCATTCTCAATTTGCAGGACGGCCAGGGCTACTATTTAAGCTACGATGCCAGGGAGCTAATGCGGTATAAAAACCAGGAGATGAGCCGCATACGAAGTGCATTTGCGGCGCTGCAGGGCGTGGATAAGGCTCTAGAAGATAAGCAGAGAAGGGCTTTTGGAGCCGACTCAGGAACGATTTGAGCTGATGCCGAAATTTGAACTAGACGGAAAGAAGTATCG
>JAHZHM010000113.1 GCA_019420265.1 Clostridiales bacterium | reverse complement strand
GGCCGCTGTGCTGCTGACAAAGCCCACTGCTTTTGAGGTTGTAACCAATTCTGGGCAAGTCTATCCCCTCACCTCGGCCGAGCTTCCCCTAGAGGAACGCTATTCCAAGGGCGCTCAGCTCGTCCCCGCCATGCTGGGAGATTTTGTGGCGGAGGTGCGGAGCCTTTAGTATTTCATCAGGGCAGAAAAGCCAATAGCGAAATGCTATTGGCTTTTTTCATATTTATATCCTTACTCTTTCTATTTGCTTGCATATTTTTTGTTTCCGTTTGTCTCTATCTCACTGACCACTTCCATCGCCATATTGGCGTTGCCCATGCGCTATGCTACATTGCTTCAATCTCACCGATAGCATCTTTCAGTTTGTCTATAATCTGTGCCGCTTTCGCCGCAACCGACAAGTCGCCAGCAGATAATCCAATGATGTTCACTGTGCAAGCTTGCTTTAGCTCTTCGCAAGCATTTTTTAGAACATTAACGATATTATTTCGCAGTTCTAATCCCGCTAATTCACTCGGAGATTGAGGTGCTCGCTGATAATGTCCACGTACTGGAACAATATAAGCTTGATTGCTTTTTTGCACCAAATCTCTTAGTGCTCCGTTAAACATTCCTGGAGAAAAGGTGTCTCCATTGGGCGAATTTTCCCTTACATACTGAAAAATTTCATCTCTAGTATGCATAAGCCCGTCTTGCAATAATGCTTTCGCATAAAAACGAATTTCCTCTGCATTTGATTTGAATTGCGTCATATCGATTCCTCCTTATTCAAAATAATATAATATTCGAATTTTATTGTCAATTCTTTTTTTCTGAATTTCTCATAATTAAATTTAATTGTTTTTATGCAAATAAAGGAATGGCCGAGATAGCTTGATGCAGCTATCTCGGCCATTCCTTTATTTGCATATTCTCTTATTCGCCATGCATTCTATAGAATCAGCATCGCATCCCCAAAGCTAAAGAATCGATATCTCTCCTGCACCGCCAAACGATACAAATCCAGCGCCTGCTCTTTGCCCATAAAAGCAGAAATGAGCATGAGCAGCGTGCTTTCAGGAAGGTGGAAATTTGTAATTAGGGCATCCACGCATTTAAAGCGATAACCGGGATAAATGAAAATCTCCGTATTGCCGCTTTGCTCCCGAATATTCCCTTCTTCATCTGCCACGCTCTCCAGCGTTCGCACAGAAGTCGTCCCAACGGCGATAACTCGCCCGCCTTTCTTTCGCGTCTCATTGATGCGCCGGGCGGAATCTGCGGAAATGCTGTAGTATTCGCTGTGCATCTTGTGATTCTCCACATTCTCTACCTTGACTGGACGGAACGTCCCAAGGCCAACATGCAGCAAAACCGGGATGATATCGATGCCCTTTTGCCGAATCTTCTCCATCAGCTCTGGGGTAAAATGCAAGCCCGCCGTCGGCGCTGCTGCGGAGCCGTTTTCTTTGGCATAAACCGTCTGATAGCGCTGCCGATCTTCCAGGCGCTGCGTGATATAGGGCGGCAGCGGCATATTGCCATACC
>JAHZHM010000112.1 GCA_019420265.1 Clostridiales bacterium | reverse complement strand
TATTTTTTATTCCCGAAAGGAAATATCCGTTTCGTAACATTCTGCCACGTCTCGGCAAACTTGGTCGCACCAAGCCCGATGAGCTTTTTCTATTTGAAAATAAAGAAGCGGAGCATTACGCTCCGCCTTTTTTGCATTTTATACACTCTCGGCCAACTGTTGAATACAGCCAATGGTGAATTGGTAATCTTTTTCCACCATCTCAAAAGCGGGCCCGATATCCTCGCCATATTCCTGCCGATCCCTCAGCACATCGCAAAGCTGCGCAGAAGATGCGTAGAGTTTTGTCAGCGAGAGATTCTGGCTAATGCCCTTTAGTGTATGCGCCGCCCGGAAAGCCTCGGGAATATCTCTTTGCTCCAGCGAGCTGCATAGCAGCGCATAACTGGGATCGCCCGGCACCTTGAGCAGGAATTTTTTTACTCGTTCATCCGTCCTGAGCCTGCCCATCACATCTTCATAGTCTGAGCCCATGGCCTGATAGCATTGCTGCACTGTCATCCTCGTATCCTCCATTTCTTTTCTCCCGATTATGCAAATCGGCTTATTTTTTTGCAATATCTTCGTAGAAACAATAGGAGTTTCCTCCCTTTGCCTTGATATGGTACATCGCCTCATCGGCCATTTGAAAGAACTCTTCGTAGTGCTCGGGCGGAACTTCAGGGCAGGCGATTCCCATGCTTAGCTGAATAGGAAAATCGCCATACTTCCCGCCCAGCTGCCCGAAAATTCTCTGAGCCAGCGGGCGCACATCACCTTTATATTCGATAAAGATAATGAATTCGTCTCCTCCCATACGAGCGGCAATATCCGTGCTGCGAATGCTTCTTCGAATGGCTTCTGCCACCAGCTTCAGCACTTCATCCCCAAATAAATGCCCATATGTGTCGTTCGCCTTTTTAAAATTATCGATATCGAACATCAGTAAGGCATATTTTTTATCTTCTGCATTGGCCAGAAACGGCGCGATCCGCTGCTTCGCAGCGCTGTGGTTGAGTAGGCCGGTCAATAAATCCTGCTCCGTCTTTCTTTGCAGTTTTGCAACTTGCTCCATATCGTCTTGGATATCGATCACCTTGCCTATCACGCTGGTATACTGCAAAGCTCGTTTTCCCTCCCAAATTGCCTTGCAAATCACTTTATGCCATCTCGAAACGCCGTTGATGTTCAGCAGATATTT
>JAHZHM010000111.1:1392-20429 GCA_019420265.1 Clostridiales bacterium | reverse complement strand
GCGAGCCCAACGACATCGCCAGCTATGCGGCGCTCGCCTGCATCGCCATCCAGTCCAACCAGAACGACCAGCACGGCGGCCAGAGCATCCCGAATTTCGATTACGGCCTGGCGCCGGGCGTCGTCAAAACCTATAAAAAGCGCTATGCCCAGAACTTCGAGCGCGCCGCGGAGATTCTCTGCCCAGGCGCCGGGATTACGGAAAAGGGCATGCGGGAGCTGATCGCCAAAATCGAGCAGGAGCAGGGCTGCTACCCGAATCTGGATGAGAATCCGGACTACCTGGCTGCGGAAAAAGCCGCGCTGGCCGGCAAAATTGCGGACGAGACCATCGAAAAGCTCCAGGCGTTCGCCTGCGCCCATGCCAAGGAAGAGACCGAGCGGGCGACCTATCAGGCCATGGAGGGCCTGGTGCACAACCTCAATACCATGCACAGCCGCGCCGGCGCGCAGACGCCTTTCTCCTCCATCAACTACGGCACGGATACTTCCGCCGAGGGCCGGCTGGTGATGAGAAGCGTCATGCTGGCGACGGAAGCGGGCCTGGGCCGGGGCGAGACGCCCATTTTCCCCATCCATATTTTCCGCGTCAAAGAGGGAATCAACTACAACCCGGAAGATCCCAACTACGATCTCTTCAAGCTGGCTTGCCGGGTTTCGGCCAAGCGGCTGTTCCCCAACTTCTCCTTCCTGGATGCACCCTTCAACCTGCAATACTATAAGCCGGGCCATCCCGAGACGGAAATCTGCTATATGGGCTGCCGCACCCGCGTCATGGGCAACCACTACGACCCCAGCCGCGAGATCTCCTATGGCCGGGGCAACCTCTCCTTCACGTCCATCAACCTGCCCCGCATTGCCATCAAGAGCAACGGCAATCTGGAGTGGTTTTTCGAGGAGCTGCAGCGCAAGATGGATCTGTGTTCGCAGCAGCTGCTAGACCGCTTTGCCATCCAGGCGGCCAAGAAAGTCAAAAACTTCCCCTTCCTGATGGGCCAGGGGGTTTGGATCGATTCGGATAAGCTGGGGGTAGACGATACCGTCGGCGAGATACTAAAGCACGGCACGCTCTCCATCGGCTTCATCGGCCTTGCCGAGACGCTGGTTGCCCTCATCGGCAAGCACCACGGCGAGAGCGAGGAGGCGCAGAACCTGGGCCTGGAGATTGTGCATTTCATGCGCGACTATGTGGACAACAAGAGCCAGGAGACGGGGCTGAACTTCACGCTGCTGGCCACCCCTGCCGAGGGGCTTTCCGGCCGGTTTGTGCGCATGGATAAGAAGAAATACGGCGTCATCCCGGGCGTGACGGACAAGGAATACTACACCAACAGCTTCCACGTTCCGGTCTACTACAACATCGGCGCCTTCGATAAAATTCAGAAGGAAGCGCCCTATCACGCGCTGACCAACGCCGGCCACATCTCGTATGTCGAGCTGGATGGCGATACGGCCACCAACGTCGAGGCGTTCGAATCCATCATCCGGGCGATGAAGGAGGCGGGCATCGGCTATGGCTCTGTCAACCACCCGGTAGACCGCGACCCGGAGTGCGGCTACTGCGGCATCATCGGCGATGAGTGCCCCCGGTGCGGCAGAAAAGAGGGCGAAGACGGCGTGGGCTTTGAGCGCATTCGCCGCATCACCGGCTATCTCGTGGGCACGGTGGAGCGGTTCAACGACGCCAAGCGCGCCGAAGAGAGGGATCGGGTGAAGCACGATGTCGGCCTGCAATCCAAATAAGATTCATGTCGCCGGGTTAATCGGCGATTCCATTGTGGATGGCCCGGGGCTGCGGGCGGTGGTGTTCGTCCAGGGCTGCGATAAGCGCTGCCCCGGCTGCCATAATCCCGAGGCCCAGAGCTTCGAGGGCGGCACGGCCTACACCCCAGAGGAGATTTTTGAGAAAATCCGCCAAAACCCGCTCTGCCGGGGGGTTACCTTTTCGGGCGGCGAGCCGCTCTGCCAGGCCGAGGCGCTCATTCCCCTGGCGAGAATGCTCAAAGAGGCGGGCTATGAGCTGGCGATGTATACCGGCGATATCTACGAGCAGGTGATGGCCGCGGGTGGGGCCAAGGCCGAGCTGGTGCGGCTGGTGGATGTGCTCATCGATGGGCCGTTCATTCTGGAGCAGAAGAGCCTGCTGCTGCGCTTTAAGGGCTCGAAAAACCAGCGCATTCTCGATATTCCCGCGTCCCTGGAGCAGGGCAGCGCCGTTCTGGTGACGGCCGAGCGCTGGGTGGGGGAGCAGGCATAGTAAAACAGGCGCAGGAAAAGGCAAGCACAAATAAGAACAAATAAGAGCAAGCAAAAAAAGAACCGCAGCCGCGGTTCTTTTTTTGCACCCAAATGGGAGGGTGGTGGAATCTGTCAGTTCTGCACGCGACGTTGGCAGCCAGCTAGCCAGAAGGCACATGCTCGCACAGGTTCTGCCAACCGCACACATCGGCTCCGTATGCCGTGCGCGGCATCTCCTGCGGAGGGTACACCACACCCGAATGATGGGAATGGGGAGCTTGTCAGTCCCGCACGCGGAGCTGGTGGCTGGTTTGTCAGAGAGCAAATGCTCGCATGTTCTCTGCCCGCCGCACACATCGGCTCCGTGCGCCATGCGAGGCACCTCTTGCGGAGGGCGGCGCCCGAATGACGGGATGGTGGAATCTGTTATTCCTGCACGCGCCGCTGGCAATCAGCTTGTCCGTCAGCGCATGCTGGCACAGTCTGTGCCGCCCCGCACAAATTTTCTTCCCGCACAAACCTGTTATCATCAATTAGTGGGGTATGGGGGCTTGCCCCCATGTTCACCTTTTGCCCTTGACTTTTCGCACCCAAATGCCGGTAACCTGGCAATGAGGCTTGCCCCCATGGTTCCCATCCGTCCCTGATTTTTCGAAACAAACAATAGAATATTATTTTCAGATAATAAAAAAATGATATTGTGCGGCAAGAAAATTGTTGTAAAATAAAGAGAGAGCGCAAGAGAGAATGGGATCACCACGCCAGCTAGAGCAGGCTCTGGCAAGAGAGCGATAAAGAGTTTCAATAGATTCCCTATCATTTTTTTGAGGAGGAAAGAAGATGAAGCAGATGATTTGCCCGGCATGCAAAAAAGAGGTCTCGCTGCCTGAAAATACCCAGGGCGGGTTTTGCCCCCATTGCGGTGCGGCGCTCCAGCCGCCCGCCCAGCAGGCGAAAGATGCCATGCAGGCCGGAGATTTCGCCTCTGCAGCGCGGTATTTGCAGCAGGCATTAGGGGAAAATCCAAAAGATTACGAAGCCAATTTCCTGCAGGGCATGATTCTGGCGCAGACGACGGATTTGCTGCGGCGAGAGTTTGGCGAGTTCTGCCGGTATATGGAGGGGGCTTTTGCCGCGCTGGAAGGGCAGGAGGAAGCCATTCAAGTGGAGAAGACTTTGGAATATGCAGATCAGCTTTGCGATTACGCCCAGGCAGAGCGTGCAAAGAGCGATTTGTCTGCCCCGGGAGAAGATGAGCTTTTGGCTTGGCGCGGGCAGATTTGCCGCATTGCCGCGCTCTATTATGCCGCGTTCCAGGGTTTTACTCCGGCATTTTTGAAGAACCATCCAGAATATATGCAAAGGAAGGCCGAACTGGCCGAGCGCGTATTTGCACTTTGCGGCGAGACGACAGAGCCAATCTGGTATGTGCAGGAAGTGGCCCGCGGGCGGGACCAGATTGCCCTGGAAGAGCCCTTTGGCCTGACGCCTAAAAACTGCGATGTGATGCGGCGCTCCTGTATGGACTACTTGAAGGCCAGCGTGCCCGAACTGGCAGACAGGCTTTGGGAGGCGCCCTTGCAGCAATGGCTGCAAAAGGCGCAGGAGCTCTTTAACCAAAAACGGCGGCAGTATCGGCGAATGCAGCGCGGGATGGGAATTATCGCGGCAGTGGCTTTGGCGATAGTGGCCTGCTTCGCCGCGGATTCCTATCTTGAGGGCTTGTTAATCATGCTTCCGCCGATGGTTATCTTTTTTGCCCTGGCGACGCTGCCAAATTATTTTTTCCACGTTGCCCCTTATCGCAAGCTGCTAAGGAAGATCGAGAAGCTGGTGGAGCAGGAGATAGCGAAAAAATAGTATTTTATGGATAGAGCGGCGAGACGGCACATTTTTGGGCGATAGCACCGCCCGCAAGGCAGGCAAGAGCCATTGGAGGCACCTCAAAATGATGGGAATGCCCCTGCGCTGTGGCTGCTACGCGGTACGCGCAGAATCCGTGCGGTTCCCAGAGTGGGGTGGGCTGAAAAAGCATCCTCACAAACAAAAAAAGAGCAAGCGCCATGATCAAACGGCGCTTGCTCTTTGCTTTTAGATGGCGGAGCAGCCGAGCGGCCTGCAGCATACACCCGGGCAAACCCTATCCACCGCACAAAACTAATTTTTGCACTGCCCATTGTCCAGTATAGGGGGTATGGGGCTGTGCCCCATGGCTAAGAGCAGCCCTTTGCCCCGCGCCGCCGCTTGCCCTCATGCCATCCCCGCGGCTCTATTCATAGTCGATGCGTTCAATTTTAAAGATAACCGGCCGCGTCCCGTCTGAACAGCAGGCGATCATCGTATTCTCTTCGCTCATCCAGCCTTTCATAATCGAGCCGCCCTGCAGCGCCGTGTAGAGATAGCGGGAAATGGCATCCCATGCTTCCGAACAAAAGGGCATGTCCGGGCCGCCCGCAACCGTGCGCGGATCCGCATCCGTCCGCACCAGAGTGTTCAGCCCCATATGCCAGAAATCGTCTCGCTCGTCATCGCGGTAGAACAGAAATTCATCCCCGATGTTGTAGCAAGGGCAGGCGCCGGAATTGGGATTGGCGCAGTATTGCTGCTGCAATTCGGGATAGAGCTTTTTATCGATTACCGTTACTTTTACCTTATGCTTCATTTTTTCCTCCTTTGATGTTTGTATCTCTACTCTTTCGCAAAGTCTCCCAACAGATGAATGGCAGGGAAAAGGATTCGTCAATTCCTATATCCGAATGGAAGGAATAAGGGAAGCTATCAATCTTGCACGCGAAGCTGGCACAATCTGTGCCGCCTCGCACAAATTTTCTTCCCGCACAAACCCGTTATCATCAATCCATGGGGTATGGGGCTGTGCCCCATGATTAAGAGTGGCCCTTGACCTTTCGCACCCAAATGCCGAAGAAGCGCAAACCCTTCTTCCCGCGCTACCCATCCTATAGCCTAGTAGTGGGGTATGGGGCTCTGCCCCATGTCTAAGACCAGCCCTTGACCTTTCCCTTTCCCCCTAATTGTGGTCCGCCTGGCAGCAGTCGATGCCCAGAGCCACGCAGATGGCCAAAATCTCATCCTGCGGGCTGCGTACATCGATGCAGTAGCTGTCGCCCCAGGTAAACCACTCCTTGCTGATGTATGCCACAGGCCCCAGGGGCGAGTGAATGGAGTATTCGTGGGAAAAAACGTCGCCCTGCACATCCCAGTCCGGCCCCAAGACCTGATAGCGCCGGGAAAACCAGGCAAACTGCTCGGCAATCTCGGCCATGAAAGTGCCCGTGATGTAGATGCGGAAACGGTGCAGAAAACTCCAGAGCTTCTGCTCCAAATACGCGATTTCCCGGCCGCCCGGCTCGTAGATATGCAGCTTGTGCCCCCAGGAAAACAGCTCCCCGCGCACATAGTAGCGGGGGATGCCCTGCTCGTCGCAAATGGAAAACTCCTCCCGCCAGCTCCAAACTTTCTGCTTCATGTAAAAACGCATGGCTAATCCCTCCTGGCAGGCAGATAGGGCAGAATGCGCCCGGCAAAATCCGCCATGTTGATGGTCTGCAGCCAAACCTTTCCCGGCCCCTGGAGCACCGTCAGAAACAGCCCCTCGCCGCCAAAGAAAATATTGGCAAACCCGCGCACAGTCTCGGCGCTATAGGAAACGCTGCTCTCCCACGCCGCGACGTTGCCCGTGCTCACTTTGATAACTTCACCCGGCGCCAGGTCTTTTTCCACCACAGAGCCATCCAGCTCCAAAAACGCCATGCCCCGGCCGGAGAGCCGCTCCAAAAGCAGCCCCTCGCCGCCGAAAAAGCCGCCCCGGCCAAGCTGCGGGGCAAGGGAGATATCCACCCCCTCCGTCGCGCATAAGAACGACTGCTTTTGGCAGATGTATTCCCGGCCATCCAGGCAAAGCGGCAGAATCGAGCCAGGGAAGGAGGAGGAAAAGGTAATCTCTGCCCCCGGCCGCCCGGCTGTGTAGGTCGCCATGAAAATGGATTCCCCGGCAAACATCCGCCCCAGGCTCTTCATGACGCCCCCGCGCATGTTCGTCTCCATGGAAAAGCCGTCGGACATCCAGGTCATCCCGCCGGACTGTGTAAACACCCGCTCGCCCATCTCCATTCTCAGGGTGACGGCGGGCAGGTTCTCGCCAAAAATCTGATACTGCATTGTCTTCTCCTCTCGCCAGCTTTATCACTTGCGCTCACCTCTTAGGCGGCGCCATTTTTCGATTATCCAAACAACCGCCCAATGCTGTAAAAATGCAAAAAAGCGCCTGCCAGGCAGACGCTTCTCGCTTACTCTATCCGGTTGGCGCGGGATTCCCCTAAGTTCTTGCGCAGAATGAGGAACCGCTCGTTTTCCAAATCCTCCTGGCTGGAGGCGTTGATGATATGGAAGCCCAAATCCTGCTGATAGATGCGCAGCGCCCTCTGGTTGCGCGGGCTCGCGATAACTTCCACCATCCGCACGCCGGATTCCGCCAAATCCGAAAACGCGCTCAAAAGCAGGGATTGCCCGATGCCCTTGCCCGCTTCCCGGGGGTTTGTCAGGATGCTATAGAGGAAGGCGCGGCCGGGGTTATCGAAATCCCGCAGGAAATACGCCGCTCCCAGCACTTCGTCATACTCCAGCGCCGCATAGACCCGCCCATAGCGGATGAGAGACTGCGCCTCGAAATAGCCGAGGTTTGCGCTTTTAGAGCCGTTCACCTGCTGTTCCAGCTGGACGATTTGTTCCAGCATATCCGTATCGCTGTCGCTTATGCAAAAGTATTCGATTGCCATATTCTATCCTTTCTTTGCTCACGCGCCCTGCGCGCTTATCAGCAACATTATAACAGGCGCGGCGCCGCTTTGCAACGGCTGGGCGGCCGTTTTGCGCATAGAGCCGGGGAAAAGGGGCAAGGGGCATGGGAAAATAGGGGATGCCCCGGCAAAATGGAGCAGGCGCGCGCACCCTCTGGCCGGATGGCTGCCCGCCTCGGGCGTGGAAAGCCCGCGCCTCAGATTATTCTATTCCCGCGCCCTGCTCGACATACTCGCAGATATCCTCCACTCGGCAGTTTAGGATTTTGCAAAGGCGGCTGAGGGTGGTGGTTGTGGCGGGCATATTCTTATTCAGCCGCCGGATGGTGCGCTCGTTCATCTGGTAATTTTTTACAAGGGAGTATTTTGTGATTCCTCTCTTTTTCATGGTCTGCCATAGTCTATCGTATATAATCATTGCTTTGCCTCCGTCGATTGCGCTGTTTTTATTCTTGCATCAAAGAAAAAGAAGCGACATAGTTGTTATAGCAACTATATCGCTTCACGCTCACAAAAAGGGAACTACAGTTAAAAGCAGCCTCGCACCTCGGGCAGCTTATTCCATTTCAGAGTCATCTTCGATATACTCGCAGATGTCCTCCACTCCGCATTTTAAAATTTTGCAAAAGCGGTCAATCGTGGTAGTTCTGATGGGCATATTTTTTCTTAGGCGATGAATCGTCGATTCATTGATATGGTAATTTTTGATGAGAGAATATTTGGTAATCCCTCTTTTTCTCATCGTCTCCCACAATTTATCGTATACAATCATTATTTTACTTCTTTCTATTGATTTATTCTCATTATTACATTAAAATAGAAGAAACAATATAGTCGTTATAACGACTATATTGTTTCTCACCCATAAAAAAGAGGAGGAAAGATTATGGCTATATTTCGAGTTGAAAGGGGAATTGATGCGTATACCTCGCGGAGTATCCGCTTTCCCAATGGGCTTTTTGAGGAGCTTGCGCAGCTCGCCCAAGATAACAATATCTCCATGAACACACTCGTTCTGCAATGCTGCAAATATGCGCTGAGCAGCCGAAAAAAAGAGAGCCAAGAGGAGGAAGAGAAAAAGTAAAGCCAGCGGGAGGCGCCGCTGGCTTTTTGTTTATGGAAGATTCTTACAACTCTGTATTTAAATGCAAGAATAAGGAGCCTGTCAAATCTACATTTCTCGCACAGGCTCTCTTTTCGCGCTATCCCGTGAGAGAAGTATAAGTGAGGGGGTATGGGGGCGTGCCCCCATGTTTACCCGAGCCCTTGACCTTATTCCTCCGGCGCGCCCTGCTCTTCGCCCTTTTTCTTTCCAAAGCCCAGGGTTAGCCGAGCGACGGCGTAGAACACCAGGTCGCCCAGAATGGATTGCAGGCTGGCCAGTGTTACCACCACCAGCACCACCTCCCGGGGGAACACAGCCCCCAGCAGCACCACCTGCAAACTCTCCTTCACGCCCAGCCCGGCCGGAGCGAAAAGCGCCGCCATGCCGATGGCCGTGGCCGCGCAGTTGGCCGCAACCACATAGAGAAAATCCGCCAGAGAAACCTTGCCAAAAACCGAGAGCGCGATGATGGCAACCGCCATGCCCGAGAGAATCTTCGCCCCCACAACCACCGCCGTGCTGGCCCAAATCGGCCCGCCCGTCATGCGGTATTTCTCGTCGATGGCCGTGCGCTTGAGCGCCTTGTGCACCAGGTTCACGATGAAGTTAAACACCCGGGGCACCAAGCAGAGCAGCAGCGCGGCCGTCAGCGCGTAAGTCAGGTAGATGAGGCTGTCGTCCACCCCAGGGGCCCGCTGCACCACCAAAAAGAACACCGCCGCAACCAGCAGACTGCCGATGACTTGCAGCATGCTGTCCAAAAACGAGGTGATGACGGCCACGTTTTTGTCGACGCCCTCCTGCGTGGCGAAGTAAATCTTGCCGCCCACCCAGGCGACTTTCCCCGGAATATACCGCCCAATCCAGGATTGCGCGTAGATGGAATACAGCTTTTTTCCGGGCAGGGCATTGCCATAGGGCTTAAGCTGCATATTCCAGGCCAGAGGCTGAAGCAGCAGCCCGGCCATCCGAACGGCAAAGGAGAGCGCCATAAACCCCCAGGCAATCTCCACATTGCGGATGGCGCTCCAGTCGATATCCCGAAAATACAGGACGATAAATACCAGCACCAGTAGATAAAAGGCCCAGACGAAGACCTTCTTGCAAATTTGCTTTGTTTTTGCTTTCATGCTATTTCGCTTGTTCTCCTTCTCGCATCAGCTCGGCGAAAAGCAGGGCATTTTGCTGCTCCCGCTCCCGCATTTGCTGGCAAAGCGCCCGGGCGCGCCCGACATCCTGGCCATTCAGCGCCGCCAGGATGAGGCGCCAGAGCGCCGCGGCGTCCATCGTGTCCACATGCACGGACTGCGCCCCCAGCATCTGTGCCAGCCCGGCCACCTTATCCTGATAGACGATGGGAACCATCGGAACGCCCAGGCTGGCGGCGTAAATCAAGCTGTGCAGGCGCATCCCCAACAGCAGTTTACATGAACGACACCCCCCCCCGGTGGTCGCCAGGGCGTCTTGGGGCGTCATGGCAGGGTCGTCGATGACGATGTTGCCCGCGCTTTCGGGCAGCTCCGCTAAAATATCCCGGGCGACCTTCGCGTCTCTGCCCCGGCACATGGATAGGAATACGGCGGGCAGCCCCAGCTCATCGTTGATGCGCCGGGTTATTTCCGCCATGGTCTGCACATACCTGGCATACTGCCGGGCGTTTTTTTTGCTGCGCAGGCCCAGCCGGGTCGCGATTTTCACGGGGATAAGGGCGTTTGTGTCATACCAATGCCGGATGGCAATGCAGATATATTCCTTTGGCAGGGCATATTTCTCCTGCGCCGCGCTCTGCTGCCCTGGGGTGGGCGGCTCCAGGCAAAAGGCCGGATCCGCCGTAACCCGCGCCCCCGGCACGCCCAGCTCCTCCAGCAGCTTTGCCGAGAGGGCATCCCGCAGGGTGATGAGGTGCACCTTTTTCAGCGCCCGGGCGACCATGCGCCGGTTGATGCCAAAGCGCAGCTCGCCCACGCTGTTGGCATAAAGGCAGGTTTTTTTGCCCATGCGCTGGGCCAGCCGCAGTTTGGCCAGCCAGCGGGAGGGATTGAAGATAGTCGTCTTATCTTGCAGCAGCCCACCGCCTCCCAAAATAAACACGTCGCAATCCGCGATGGCCTGCCGGCAGGCGCTGTCCCGCTCGCTCAGGGCGCGGATGCCCATCTGGCCGTGCAGGGCCAGCGTCTTCTCCGGGTCCAGGGAGATGACGGCAATCTCAAACTCCGGGGCATATCGGCGCAGGAGCACCTGCAAAATGGCCTCGTCTCCCGAGTTTTCCATGCCCGAGGCGCAGTGGATCACCATTTTCTTCTTTTGCAAAGGGCCACGCTCCTCTCTAGCTATGCCAGAAGTTTTCCTTTTTCAGCTTGCCCTGGCGTAGCAGCCGGAACTTGCCCTTGAACCAGGCGACGATATACTTGCCGTATTTTTTGATCAGGAAGGAATACACAAAGTGATAGCAGAACCACCTGGGGTTGAGCCAGAATTTCCACGCCGGGACATACGGCCGGGGCACGGCGGTCAGCTCTTTGCGCAGCTGCTTGTCGTTAAAGTCCACATGCTCGTAAGGGTAGATGATCTCGCCGTTTTCCCCGAAGGTGACGCCGCCCTGCTCGATATAGCTGTTGACGTTGTTGCCCTCCAGGTCTTTGAAATCCAGCTCGATATAGTCGGCGATGTCGTCCACCGCGGCCAGGGGCACCAGCCCGGGGAAGGGCTTGGGCTCCTGGTCCAGCGCCAGGCGGTCGTCGAACAGGTTGCCATAGCGGCGGTCGCCCACATAGCTGTCGCACATCTCGATTTTGCCCTCGTTGTCCACCAGAATATGCGTGACGCCCAGCATGGAGAGCCTGCCCAGCCCGTTCACTTCGCAAAGCTGGTATTTGAGGTTGGCCTCGTCCATATATTTGGCCGTCTTGTTCCACTGTTCGCGATTCAGTGCGCCGGGGTATTTGCGGCCGTGGTATAGCCCGCGGAAGGCCCGGATATGCACCCGGTAGCCCTTTTCCCGGAACCGGGGCATGTAGATTTTTTCAAAATCGTCCATCTGCTCGGGATACATGACGTATACGATGGAAGGCTCGATGCCCGCCGCGCGCAGCTGATCGCATTTTTCCAAAAACGGCTCGATGCCAATCTGCGTGGGGTGGAAGGAGGTGTTGACGTTCAGCCGCCCTTCCTTTGCCAGCCGCGTCTCCAGCAGGCGATCCAGCTTGGCCGAGACGTTGGAAGTAATCTTGACTTCCCAGCGCGGGTGCCGCCCGATCATCTCCAGCACGTCGTAGAACTTGCTGGCCATCATGGGCTCGCCGTAGGAGAAGTAGAACACCGTGTGCTGGTTTTCGAAATGCCGGGAAAAAGCCTCTTCCCATTTCTCCATATCGAACTGGAAGTGCATGCCTTTGTTGACGCTGGTGGCGACATAGCAATAGGGGCAGGCATAGTTGCAATGGGCATATCTGCCGTTGAACTGCCAGAGCACCAGCATCTGCGTGCGCTCGATGAGCGGCGCGGCCACGGCGGCGGTAAACTGAGCGGCCTGCTCGGCGCTGAGAGCCTTGCGGCCGAAATCGTGCCGCCATCTGCCGTGCACATCCGCGATGCGCATCTGGTATTTCTCGGCCACCCGGCGCAGCGCGGCGTTATAGGCTTTGGCGCCCTTCTGTGGCGGCAGCGTCAGCAGCACGCCCATGGCGCCGGCTTCCTTGGCTATCCCGCAGAGCTTGTCCAGCGAGGCTTCATATTCCGCCGCGGAGATGCCTCGCTGCAAATCCCCCAGGCCGGTTGCGATGACGGCCGTGGTCGCCCCAGCCAGCGCGGTTTTGGCCGCCTCTGCCAGCGCCGCCGTGCTCTGCTCTTCCGTCAGCGTGCGGCAGCGGATGTGATAGCGGGCAGGGTCATACCGCCCGGCGAACTTTTTCTCCAGAATGGGCGCAATCTCGGCCGCCCGTCTATCTCCCAAAAACAAAATATCGCTGTTTTTTTCCATGTGTTTCTCCTCACAGCCCGTGCATCCCGGCAATTTTGCCGCCTGCACAGACTCTTCCCATGATATACCGATTATACTGAAAACCGCTTTTACTGTCAAACTCCTGCACCCGAATGGGAGGGAGGCGGAGTTTGATAGTCTTGCACGCGGCGCTGTCAGTCGGCAGGTCAGAGAGGAAATGCTCTCCCGTTTTGTGCTTATCGTGAGAACCGGATTATGCGCCGCATGCGGCAGCTCCTGCAGAAGGTTGTATCCGAATGGCAGCGATGCAGAGGTTTTCAGTTCCGCACGCGTCGCCGGAAATTATCTTGTCAGAACGCAAATACTCGCGTAGGTTTCTGCGGGCGGCCTGCAGGCACTACACCCGATTGTGGGGACGGTGGAGCCTGTCAGTTTCGCACACGATGCCGACAGTCGCTTTGCCAGTAGGCAAATGCTCTGCCGTTTTATGCCTGTCGCGCCCCTTGTTTTTGCCTGCTGTGCATTGATATATGAATGGGGGGAGCGGAGCGATTTGCCGACCCCGTTTTCTAGCCGCGTATGCTCTCCCGTAATCTGCCCGCCGCACGCATTTTCTTCCCGCGCTGCCCCATTCTCATAGTAAAGGGGGTATGGGGGCTTGGCCCCCATGGTTAAGAACGGCCCTTGACCTTCCGCTCCGTGATTCAGAATGGCCCCTGACCTTTCCCCTTCGGCCCACAGCCTCCCGCGCACAAAAAAGAGCGGCGCATCAGCACCGCTCCTCTATTGTTGTTTTTGTAAGGGGTATGGGGGCTTGCCCCCATGTTTACCTATGCCCTTGACCTTGAAGATGCCTAAGCCCGGGCACACCCTTCCGCCTCGCCTTAGAAATATCTCTTGAGCAGGCCCTCGAAGCCCTGGCCATGCCGCGCCTCGTCCTTGGCCATCTCGTGAACGGTGTCGTGGATGGCATCCAGGTTCTGCGCCTTGGCCAGCTTTGCCAGCTCGAACTTGCCGGCGCAAGCGCCTCTCTCAGCATCAGCGCGCAGCTGCAGGTTCTTCTTGGTGGAATCCGTAACGACCTCGCCCAAAAGCTCGGCGAACTTGGCCGCATGCTCTGCCTCCTCAAAGGCATAGCGCTTGTAAGCCTCGGCGATTTCGGGGTATCCTTCCCGCTCTGCAACCCGGCTCATCGCCAGATACATGCCAACTTCCGTGCACTCGCCGGTGAAATTGGCGCGCAGTCCCTCGAGGATTTCCGGGTCTACATCCTTGGCAATGCCAACGACGTGCTCGGTCGCGTAGGCAGCGCTCTCCGTCGCCTCGGAAAAGCTGGAAGCAGGCGCTTTGCACTGCGGGCAAGCCTCCGGGGGATTCTCGCCTTCATATACATAACCACAAACTTTGCAAACAAACTTTTTCATATTGGGTTTCCTCCGTTTCAAAATGTTAGAAAAGGCTACTTTTCTTATTTACAGTATAGCGTGTTTCGGGCGGAGAGAGTAGTTGCAAATGCAACAATTTCTCGGATATTTACCAAAATTTCTCTAAAATTTACACACCCGAATGGTAGGATTGTGAAACTTGTCAGTTCTGTACACGGCGCTGGAAATCATTTTGTTAGGGAACACATGCTGGCATATTCTGTGCTGGCCGCTCCTGTGCGGGGCATACCACACCCGAATGACGGAATGGCAGAATCTGTCAGCCCCACACGCACTCCTGCGCAGGGCGCATCCGATTGCAGGGACAGTGAAGCCTGTCAACCCCGCACGCGACGTTGAAAATTATTTTGCCAAAAAGCGCATGCTCTCGCATTTCCTGCCCGCCGCACATACCAGCTCCATATGCCGTGCACAGCACCTCCTGCGAAGAGCACGCCCCACCCGAATGGCAGGATTGTGAACCCTATCGGCCCCGCACACGACGCCAGCAATCATTTTGCCAGAGAACACATGCTCTTCCAGCCCCTGCTCTTCGCACACACTCTCTTCCCGCACTATTCTATTAGTAAAGTAAAAGGGGTATGGGGGCTTGGCCCCCATGATTAAGAATTGTCCTTGACCTTCGCCCTTCCGCCCATCGCCTTTTCGCACACAAAAAAAGAGCGGCGCATCAGCACCGCTCCTCTGTTGCCATTGAAAGTGAAGGGGGCGGGCTTGGCCCCCATGATTAAGAATCGTCCTTGACCTTCGCCCTTTCGCCCATCGCCTTTTCGCGCACAAAAAAAGAGCGGCGCATCAGCACCGCTCCTCCGTTGCCATTGAAAGTGAGGGGGTATGGGGCTTTGCCCCATGTTTACCCATCGCCCTTGACCTTGCCCTTACCCCTCCCGCTATGCCAGGCGAAGCGTCGGAATGCCCAGCTCCTGCGGGCGGTGCGAGACGAACAGCGCCGCCTTGCCGGCCAGCGCCTCCCGAATCACCTCCAGCGTCTGGGCCAGCGTTTGCTCGTCCAGCCCGCGGAAAGGCTCGTCGAATAAATAGAGCTCGGCAGGAAAAGCCAGCGCCCGGGCGATGGCCACCCGCCGGGCCATGCCCCCCGAAAGCTGCGCAGGCTTGGCATCCAGAAAATCCCCCAGCCCAAGCCTATCAAGCCAGCTTTGGGCCTGCTGCTCGGGGCAGACCAGCGCGACGTTTTGCAGTGCGCTCAGCCAGGGCAGCAGCCGGTCCTCCTGGAAGAGATAGCAAATGCGGTCCGCTTGGCATAAAATGCGCCCGGCATCCGGCTCCATCAGCCCGGCGGCCAGGTTCAGCACGGTGCTCTTGCCCCGGCCGGACGGGCCAACCAGGCAAAGCTGCTCTCCCGCGCCCAGCGAGAAGGAGAAGTTTTCCAGCACAGTGTGCTCCCCAAAGCGTTTACAGACGTTTTCAAATGCGATCATGCGCCCCTCCTTGCCAGAAACCGCCGGAAAAGCTGCTCCAGCGCCATGGAGAGCAGGATAATCGCAATCGTCCAGGCGAAGAGGTCTGGCATTTCCAGGTAAATTTTGGATTCATACAGCTCCCGGCCGATGGAAAACTGCGGCCGGCAGATGACTTCCGCCGCAATGCCCGCCTTCCAGGCCAGCCCGATAGACGAGAGGGCCGCGGCAGAGAAATAGGGGCGCATGGAGGGCAGGTAGAGATAGCGCAGCTTTTGCCAGCGGGAGAGGCGGTAGAGCTTTGCCATCTCCAGCAGGTCAGGGTCTGTGCTGGCAAAGCCTTGGGAGACGTTCCCCCAGGCCACGCCCAGCACCATGAGCAGGGCGGTAAACACCGGAACGCTGTCCGTCGCCAGCCAGACCAGCACCAAGATGATGAAGGAGGCCACGGGCGTCGAGCGGATGATGGCCAGCAGCGGGGAAAGGAACGCGCCCAGCGCCGGGCAAAAGGCCGTGGCGCCGCCCAAAATCAGCCCCAACGCCAGCCCCGATAGATAGCCGAGCAAAATGCGGCCCATGGAGAGCAGCACACTCTTCCAAAACGCCCCCTGGCCGCAGAGCGCCCAAAGCCGGGCCAGCACGGCAGCCGGAGAGGGAATGAGCAGCTCTTGGCCCACCAGCATAGAAGCCGCCTGCCAAATAGCCAGCCAGGCCGCCGCGATGAGCAGTGCGCGCAATGTCTTTTTCATGGGCTCCCTCCTTTGCCAAGATAGCTCTATTATACTCATTTTCAGAGAAAACACAAAACCCCTTGCGTTTTTGGCCAGAAGGCGCTACAATATTGCCGTAAAGTGTATTATATGAGACACTATTCGGAGGATGCCTTGGAAGTTTTGCAAAAATGCCCGCTCTTTTCCGGGTTTGAAAAAGAGGAAATCAGCATATTATTGCGGCGCGCCAAAGGGCGGCAGTGCAAAATGAAAAAGGGCGAGAAGGTGCCCGCGGGGCATCTGGGGCTGCTGCTTTCGGGCCGGCTTTGCATCAAGGGCCAGGCCGCGGATAGCCGGGAAATTCAGCTCAACCATGTGCTGCCCGGCGCGGCGTTCTGCGCAGCGGCGCCTTTTCTGGAAGGGCCCGCGCTTTCGGATATTTATGCCGAGATTGCCAGCGAGGTTTTGCTTTTGAGCGCAGAGCAGCTCTGGGCGATGATGGATGATTCTCCGCTTTTCCGCAAAAACTATATCGTGTTTCTATGCGGCCGCATCGCGTTTCTCAACCAGAAGATAGAGACGCTCTCGGGCGGCGCGGCGGAGCGCCGGCTTTTGGCCTATTTACAGCAGAAGCAGCAGGGCGGCGTTTTGCAGATACGCAATTTTAGCGCGTTGGCCGGTGCGCTGGGCATTTCCCGGGCTTCGCTCTACCGGGCGCTGGATGCGCTGGTCTCTTCCGGCCAGATTGCGCGCCAGGGCGACTGCATTTTGGTTGGAGAGCAGTAGAGAGGTTTCAGGGCGAAGGCGAAGGTCAAGGGCCTTTCTTAGCCATGGGGCCAAGCCCCATACCCCATTACTATTATCATGGGATAGTGTGGGAAGAAGGGCTCCCGCATCTTCAATATTCGGGTGCGCAAGGTCAAGGGTCCGGGCTGACATGAGGCCAAGCCCATATCCCCTCGATTAGTCATGAGGTAGTGCGGAGAGAAAGTGCGTGGGGTTGGCAGAAGCCTGTGCGAGCATGTATTTGCGAGGCTGACAGGTCTCGCTGCACCGTCATTCGGATACGAAATATTGGCGCTAACGCACCGTTTTTGCGCGTAGAAAGCGAAGGGTGAAGGTCAAAGGCCTTGGGTGAATATGGGGCAAAGCCCATACCCCCTTTACTTAATAATAGAATAGTGCGGGAAGAGAGTGTGTGCGAAGAGCAGGGGCTGGAAGAGCATGTATTTTCTGAAAAAACGATTTCTGGCGTCGTATGCGGGGCCGACAGGTTTCAAAATCCTGCCATTCGGGTGTGATATGCTCTCTGGCACAATGGTTTTTGGTGGCGCGAGCGGAAATAGCAAGCCCCGCTTTTCTGTCAATCGGGTGGCACGGGCAGATTCCACCACTCATCCATTCGAGTGCGGCTTTCCGCCGGAGCGGGAGAGCATGCGCCGTCTGACAAGCTGGTTTGCGGCGGCGCGTGCCGAGCTGACAGGCCTCGCCGTTCTGCCATTCGAGTGTTGGGGTATGGGGCGCAGCCCCATGGTAACCCGTTGCGTTTGCCCTTTGGCCGGGCGCGAGGTGGCTGGAAGAGGGAAATGTCGGCGGCGCGTGCCGGACTGGCAGGCCCCGCCGTTCTGCCATTCGAGTGTCGGGGTATGGGGGCTTGCCCCCATGTTCACCCATGCCCCTGCCCATATAATCTATATAATCTGGCGTATCAAAACGCGAAAGCGTTGGTATAAAAATTTTGCTTTAAAGGAGTCAAAAAGATGAAAAGAACACTTGCGCTGATTCTTGCGCTGGCAATGGCAGTTTTGTGCTTTGCCGGCTGCGCGAAAAAAGTAGAGCCCGCGCCCACGGCAGAAGCATCCGCTTCGCCCTCTGCGCCCGCCGAGAAAACCAAGGTGAATATCGCGGCGCTCAACGGGCCGACGGGCATGGGCTTGGTGCAGCTCATGGAGAAAAACGATGCCGGCGAGGCGGCAAACGACTATTCCATCGCGCTGGTAGGCGCGCCGGATGAGATTGTCGGCAAGCTGACCAGCGGGGAAGTGGATATCGCGGCCGTCCCGACCAACCTTGCCGCCACGCTCTACAACAAAACCCAGGGCAAAATCCGCATTGCGGCCATCAACACCCTGGGCGTGCTGTATGTCGTGCAGACGGGCGAGGAAATTAAGAGCGTCTCGGATTTAGAGGGCAAGAAAATCTACGCTTCCGGCCAGGGAAGCACGCCGGAATACGCGCTGAACTATATCCTGAAGGCAAACGGCCTGGAAGGCAAAGTGGAAGTGGAATACTGCGCGGAGCACAGCGAAGTCGTGGCCAAGCTGGCCAGCGGCGAGGCCAGCATTGCGCTGCTGCCTGAGCCTTTTGTGACGGCCAGCAAGGCCAAGGTGGAGAATCTCACCACGGCGCTGGACGTGACGCAGCTCTGGGAAGACGCCTGCAAGAAGGAAGGTAAGAGCGGCGTGCTCTCTATGGGCTGTGTGGTCGTCCGTGCCGAATTTGCCGAGCAGAACCCGGATGCGCTGGATGCGTTTTTGGCGGAATACAAGGCTTCCATCGAGTATGTCAATGCCAATGGCGAGCAGGCGGCGCAGCTGATTGCGGATTACGGCATTGTCGCCAGCGCAGAGATTGCCAAGCAGGCTCTGCCTGCCTGCAACATCGTCTATATCGATGGCGTTACGATGAAGGATTCCCTGGCGAACTTCTTTGAAGTGCTGCTGGCGGCCAACCCGGCTTCTGTGGGCGGCCAAATCCCCGCCGACGATTTCTACTACGTCAAATAAGCAAGCACATTGCAGCAAAAGACCCCGGCTTATGCCGGGGTCTTTTTATACCCGAATGATGGGACGGTGGGGCTTGCTGTTCCTGCACGCGAGCTGAAAATTGGCTTGTCAGCAATCGCATGCTCGCATAGGCCCTGCCCTCCGCTTCTATACTCGAATGGGGGGAGCGTGCGAATTGTCAGCCCCGTGCGCTCCTGCGGAGGGCATACCCGAATGACAGGACGGCGAAACCTGTCGACTCTGCACGCGGAGCTGGCAGTCGGTTTGACAGAGGGCAAAGGCTCTCCCGCTCCGGCGGAAAGCCGTACTCGAATGGGGGAGTGTGCGAATTGTCAGTTTCGCACGCGCGCAGAAAATCAGCTTATCAGCAATCGAATGCTCTTTTGTGCTGTGCGAAAAGTCAGAAGAAATGAGCTACCATGGGGCTGCGCCCATATCCCGACACTTGAATGGCAAGCCAGCGGAATCTGCCCGTGCCACCCTCGATTGATAGAAAAGCGGGGCTTGCTATTTTCGCTCGTGCCGCCAAAAGCCACTTTGTCAGAGAGCGCATGCTCTCTCATCATCCGCCCGCTGCTT
>JAHZHM010000111.1:0-1382 GCA_019420265.1 Clostridiales bacterium | reverse complement strand
ACTCGAATGGGGGGAGCGTGCAAATTGTCAGCCCCGCGCGCAGAAAACCAGGCTATCTTTTTTCAGTTGCCGGTAGAGATACATGCATCTTGTCCTCCTTGGTTGGCGATGACTTTCTCCTGCCGCTGGCGGACGGCCTCGATAAACTTGGGCAGGCTCTTTTGATAGAAGGAGGAAAGCTGGCTGCTGTAGCCGCGGACGACAAAGGGCGCATAGTCCCCAAAGGCCTGTAGACTGCGCTGAACGTCGTCTTTGCTCATTTGAAACCGGAGGCAGTCGCCATCCTTGTCGCAGATAGTCAGGTGATAGGTGCTGGAAGAGGCAAACCCTCTGCGGACGGTATGGGTATACTGATAAACCCAGAGAATATCCAGCGTCTCATAAAGATACGTCGCTGGGCCATCCTGCACCAAAACCCAGGGCCCGGCAATGCACAGGCGATTCAGGCTGCGGTCTGCCTGGCTGTAGGCCTGCTCCATCTGCTCCAGCATCAGTTCGGGGTCCGGCGCGCTTTGGATATACGCGCGCACCCGGGATTGGTATCTGCCAAGTAAGGCATAGGCCAGGCGGCCAATTCCCCAAAGGCCGGGCGCGACAAAAAAGAGCAGGAAAAAGAATGCCGAATCGATAGCGGAAAATGCCCTGGAAGCGTTGGGCAGGGCGAAGCCAAACGCAGAAAATGCTATGAGCGGGAGCGAGAGTTTAAGGCAGTAAATTAGGCTCTGCCTTTTCAGTTGCCGGTAGAGATACATATTTTGCCCTCCTATCTCTGGGTTTGCGCGGCCTGCTGGCGCTGGCGCACCTGCCGGGCAAACCAGGAAAGGTTGTTTTGATACAAAGCCGCAAGCTGGCTGCTGTAGCCGCGCACCACAAAAGGCGCATATGCCGCAAAGGCGGCCAGCGCCTGGGCGACCATCCTTTCGGGCATGGGAAACTGATACCAGCGGCCGTTCGTAGCGCAGACCACGAGAAATTTGCCGCCGTAATGCTCCCGGGGATACCCCTGCTCAGACTGGTAAACCCAGAGAATCTCGGCAGTTTCGTAAAGATGTGTTTCCGGGCCGTCCTGCACAAAAGTCCAGGGCCCGGCAATGCACAGGCGCTCCGGGCGGCGGTCCGCCTGGATGTAGGCCCGCTCCATCTGATCCAGCGTCAGATCGGGGTTTGGCGACTGGGCGATATAGCGGCGCACCCGGCGCTGATACCCCCCGCATAAGGCATAGACCAGGCGGCCAATCTCTATCAAACCGGGCAGGCTGAAAATGAGAAGGGCGGCCACAAAGAGTGAGCCGGAAAAGTATAAAGGCTCCCAAAGCACTGGCTGCAGGACAAAGCAGATGAGAGAGGGCATCCCTTTTTTTAAAACAAAGCGGAAGCTCTTC
>JAHZHM010000110.1 GCA_019420265.1 Clostridiales bacterium | reverse complement strand
TAGATAAGGAATTTGAGTTTGGCGGCGTAGCTCAGTTGGCTAGAGCAATCGGTTCATACCCGGTGGGTCATCTGTTCGAGTCAGATCGCCGCTACCATGTCGGAGCAAAGCTTGCTTTGCTCCGTTTTTCTTTTGCAAAGGAAAACTTCGCCTGCTTCCTTGCATTTCTTGCGAAAAAATCACGGATATGCTCGGTTTTTACTCTTCTTGCCTGCCTACTTTTTGCGGGTACTTGGCGCTCATATCCGTTCAAATTAGGTGGGCGTCTCCGCGTAGGAGCGTTTGGCTTTCCTTTGTATGGATTTGTTATTGCACGATATTTCTATACCATAGCGTCATGCTATAAGATAGATGTGTTATATAAAAAGAGCCCATAGGCATGGGCTCTTTTATATCGTGCGAAGAAAAAACTGAATCCCAAAAAGCCGTTGACTTCTAAACCAAACTTTCGGCAGCTTGCTTGCGGCGGGAGAGGTAGATCCCCTGAACTCCGAGGATGGAAACAACGCTGAACACTGCGTAGCAGAGGTAAGATGGAATATAGCTGCCGGTAATATCCGCCAAAATGCCAGGGAAGGATTCAAACAGCAGCGAGCCGATGCGGCTGAAGAGCTGAATGCGCTGCAAGACAACGCCATAGCTGCGGGAATCTGAAAAGTCCAGCGCCCACATGGAGAAGCCCACAGTAGAGAGCGGAAGACCAAGCCCGCGGAGCACCATGGAAATAAATAAAACGCTGGTGTTTTGTGTAAAAGCAAAGCAGCAGAGGATTTGCCCCAGAATAATGGAAATGCCAAACAGATAATTGGAGCGGTATGTGCCCAGGCGATCCGTGATACAGCCGTAGAGGAATTTGCCCACAGAGAGAAGCAGGCCGAATAGCGAAAGCGCGAAGGCGACGGTCATGGGTGAATAGCCTTCTGTCGTAAACAGCAGCGTGATATTGCTATCCCCCGAAGAGGCAACGGCGTTAAATAGAATGACGAATACGCCAAGTAAAACCCAGTTTTTTCTGCTGAGCGGCGGCGAGGAGGGCCGGAGCACCTTTGCCTCTTCCTCCTGCTGTTCCAGGCCGTATGGCGCAAGCTGCATCTGGGCAGGGTCGTTGCGCAGCAGAAAAAAGATGAGAACACCCAGGGCGAGCATACACCCGGCTTGCAGGAAAAAGGCTGCCTGCATGCTGTTGTTTTCGATAATAGACGTGATGATGGAAGGAAAGATAATCGAGGCAATGCCAGAGCCTATGCTGCAAATGCTGAGCGCCAGCGCCTTTTTGCGGGCAAACCAGCGATCGATGATCAGAGAGATGGGGAACATCGTCCCAAGGCCGTAGCCGATGCCGGCAAAAGCGGCGGCGGTATAGAAGCCGACGATAGATTTGGAGAGGCCGAAGAGGATAAAAGAGAGCACCGAAATGAGGATTGCGATGCCCGTTCCGAATCGGATATTAAATTTCTGATAAAAAGATCGGATGAAGCACATGGAGATGAGGGAAAACATGCAGCGAATGGTCGTGATCATCGCGCACTGCGTATTGGAAAAGCCAAGCTGGGCGATGATATAGGGCCGATAGACCGAGAACACATTCGCGATTAATCCCATGGTGGTAAAGAGCAGCAATGTGCAGCCCAGGCAGATGATCCAGCCGTAATGCGGTTTTTTCATGGAAAGTTCCCTCATTCCTACAATATAATCTCAATTATAGTATAACGGATGGGAAATATTTGTAAAATTAATTTTTCTATTTTATAATATAGATAAAATTTATATTAAATAGGTGCTTTCATGAACTATGCTGAAATAGAAGGGTTTTTGGCCATTGTACAAAATGGCTCCATGACTAGGGCAGCGCAGAAATTGTTCATCACACAGCCCACCCTAAGCAACCGTATTCATGCGCTGGAGGAAGAGCTTGGAGAGCGGCTTGTGCTGCGGGGCAAAGGGGTGCGGGAAATTCGGCTGACCGATGCGGGCAAGCAGTTTATCCCCATTGCGGAAAAATGGCAGAGCCTATGGAAAGAGAGCAGATACATCGGCGCGAAGCAGGAGAGAAAGCCCATCCATATCGCGGCGATTTCCAGCATCAATATGTATTTTATGCCGCGCGTCTATCAGCAGTTTATGGAGCAGACGCAATCGAGATATATCTCGCTGAGCACCTCCCATTCCTATGATATTTATCATCGGGTGGAGAACGGGCAGGCGCACATCGGCTTTATCAGTACGACGATGTACGCGGAGCGCGTGCTGATCGCGCCGCTGTTTCAGGAACAGATGACGCTGGTCTGCAACAGCAGGAGCAGCTATGAGGGGAGCATCTCGCCCAGGCAGCTGGATGTTGGGCATGAGATTATGCTGAACTGGTGCCCGCAGTTTATACAATGGCATGAATACTGGTTTGGCGCGCAGGCATTGCCCTGGATTTATATCGACGATACGCTGATCTTAGAGCAGCTGCTGGAAGTGCCGGAGAGCTGGGCGGTTGTGCCTGTTTCCATTGCGGAGGCGCTTTGCAGGAAAGAGACTGTGCGCCAATGTGCGCTGCAGGAGGCGCCGGCCGATCGCATCATCTATTTGCTGACGCACCCGGCGCATCAGCTGCCCAAGGAGACCGCAATTCTGCTGGAGCAGATGCACAGCGCGGTGCGGCAGTACCAGGGGATTTCCTGGTTATATTCTGCGGGCGTGTGAGCTGGAAAATGGGAAAACTTGACAAGCTGTTTTGAAAAAGAGTATGCTGATAACGGCTTTTGATCAGAATACGAAAGGGATGAAAAAATATGTCGCTGCAAAAAGCAAAAGAGCATTTGAGCAAATTTGGATTGGCGGATAAAATACTGGAGTTTGATGTCTCCAGTGCAACGGTAGAGCTGGCGGCACAGGCGCTGGGCTGTGAGCCAAAGCGCATTGCCAAAACGCTTTCCTTTGAAATGGGAGAGGGGTGCATCCTCATTGTGATGGCGGGCGATGCGAAAATCGATAACCCCAAATTTAAGGCTGAGTTTGGATGCAAAGCCAAGATGCTGGCGCCTGCCGATGCAGAGCGGCTGATTGGCCATGCCGTGGGAGGCGTTTGCCCCTTTGGCGTTGGCGAGGGAGTGGAAGTCTATCTGGATGAATCCCTGCGGCGGTTTGAGACGGTCTTTCCCGCTTGTGGCAGCAGCAACAGCGCCATCGAGCTGAGCATTCCCATGCTGGAGGAGTGCAGCCAGGCAAAAAAATGGGTGGATGTTGGCAAAGGATGGCGAGAAGTGTA
>JAHZHM010000011.1 GCA_019420265.1 Clostridiales bacterium | reverse complement strand
TCCGTGATAGCGGATGGGCAAATATCGCTCTCGCCGGATGCAGAAGCGCTGCGCGCGGCAAAGGACGCCCTGGCAGGCGCAGACCCAACCGGCGGATGCGTCTTCTACTATAACCCCAAAAAGACCTCCAATTCCTATATGCTCAGCAAACCCGTGGCCGTGGTCATCGGCAACCACAGCTTTTGCTACTAGGCTCCCGGCAAGCGAAGGAGAAGTATGATGCAGGAAAAGAAAATGCAGTATTTAAAGTGGATTGCAGTTGCCGCGACGGTGGCCATCGTCATCTCGGCAACGTGCTATGCGGCGCTGGCAGATCGGCGCACTGCCCGGCTGGAGCAGCAGTATGCCGCCCAGCAGGAGGCGGCCTATGGCGAGCTGATCCAGGGCATTGCTTCCCTGGAAGGAAAGCTGTATAAGCTCTCGCTGATGCCCAATTCTGCCCAGACCCCCGGCTTGCTGGCGGATATCTGGCGGCAGACCGGAGAACTGAATGGGTATTTATCTGCGCTGAACTTGGGCGAGGATATCGACCAGGCGATCTTCTCTTTTCTGAATCAAGCAGGAGATTACGCCAAGCAGCTATTCTTGCATTCGGCCGGGGGCGGCACGCTGGAGCAGGAGGATGCCGGGCAGATTTTGAAGCTACAAGGCGCCTGCGCACAGCTGGAGCAAAACCTGGAGGGGGCATGGCAGGCGGGATATGCGGCGGACGGCGTGCTGGTTTCGTTCTTCCCGGTGGATTCGGGCTATACCGAAAACTTCTCTGCACAGGAATATCCGCGGCTGATCTACGACGGCCCCTTCTCCGAGAGCCTGGAGAGCGCGCCCGCCCTCAAAAATGCGGCAAAAGTATCCCAGGAGCAGGCGCAGCAGCTGGCCGAGGAATTTGCGGGAGAGAGCCTGGAATTTGTCAGCTATAATAAGGAAGCAAAAGTTCCCTTCTTTTCCTTTGCGGGCCAGAGCGGCACGGCGATTTCTGTGGCCGAACAGGGTGGCGGAATTCTATCCTGGAGCGTTCCGCGGCAGACGGATATCTCCATCCAGCCCACCCAGCAGCGGGCAGAGGAGCTCAAACAAGTTGGCCTGGAGTTTTTAAAGCAAAAGGGCTATCCCGATGCCGAGCTTTCCTATGCGCAGTATTATGGCGGGGATGCGCTGCTGAACTTCGTCCCCCTTCAGGATGGTGTGCGGCTCTATCCGGATCTCATCAAGCTGTGGATCCGCGCGGATGAGATGCAGGTGGTGGGCATGGATGCCTGGGCGTATGTCAAAAACCACAAGCAAAGGAGCTTTGCGCAGGGCATTTCGCTGGCAGAGGCCAGGGCTCAGCTTCCGGCAGCGGCAAAAGAGACGGACTGCGCCATGGCCGTCATCCCCAAAGAGACGGGGGAGGAGATATACTGCTGTGAGTTTTTCTGCGACTATGCGGGCAGGCAGGCGATCCTCTATTTGAATGCGGCGGATGGCAGTGTGGAAGATATTTTGGAGATTGTGCATGTCAATGATGGCGTTTTGACAAGATAGAGATTTCAAAATTGCAAAAGATATGAAAAAGAATGCTAAAAAACAGCATTCTTTTTCGGTTGTGCAAAACAAAATGCAAGAAAAAAATATAAAATTTCAAAAAAGTTACAAAATTCCCGAGAAAAATATTGCACCTGGCAGGCGTTGTGTGATAAAATTAGCCAATGTGCAGATGGGGTTCTGCCAGAAAACGGAAGGAAGAGCGAAATGCAGGAAGTACGCATCAGTATCGAAAGCAAGCAGGCGGTTGGCAGCGAGCGCGATCATACCGAGATGAAAATGCAGGGCACGCTGCAAAAGCAGGGCGAGGCCCGTGTGATAGAATATGTTGATATGGAAACAGAAGGCCCTGCCGATGTGACGATCATCACAATGCAAAAGGGGATGGTCAGCATGCAGAAGCGGGGCACCATCGAGACGGATTTTATCTTCGAGCAGGGAAAGACCTGTTCGACGCTGTATAAAACGCCCTTTGGCTCCCTGAACGCCACGATTCTCCCCACGCATGTGCAGGTGAAGCTGGAAGAGCGCAGCGGGAAAATCGACCTGGAATATGTCATGAATATCGCAGGGGCGCAGGTGGTGACCCAACTAAAACTCTGCTATGAAGAGTGCTAAATAAAGGAGGAAAAAACAATGAAAATCAAATGGATTGCACATTCGTGCTTTCATATTACATTATCAAACGGAAAGGTTCTGCTGTTCGATCCGTTCGCAGAGGGCATTGGCTATCAGATGCCGCGCATGGCGGCGGACTGCGTCTTCTGCAGCCACGATCATTTCGACCACAACGGCACAGAGAGCATAGAGCCGGGCTTTGCGCTGTTCCATGCTCCCGGGCATTACGAGACGGAAGATCTCAGCATCGACGGCATTCCCTGCTGGCACGATGATGCCCAGGGCGCCAAGCGGGGCAGCAACATCATTTTTAAAGTGAAGGCAGAGGGCGTTACGCTGGTGCACCTGGGCGATCTCGGCCATTTGCCCAGCCCCGAGCTTGCGGCGCAGCTTTCGGATGTGGATGTGCTGATGATCCCGGTGGGCGGCAACTATACCATCGATGCCGAGCAGGCTTTTGAGATCTGCAAGCAGCTGGAGCCCAATGTCATCCTGCCCATGCACTACCGCACGCCTTCGCTCAGCGTGGATGTTGCGCCGGTGGCTGGGTTTACCCAGGCGACCAAGGGCTATTTCGATCGATCCGTTCTGGGCGAATCCAGCTTTAACTATACGGCTGCGGATCGCAAAAAGCGCACGCGCATTTTCCTGATGAATCCGGCATTGGAAGAATAGCGCAGCAAAGGGGTATCTTATCGTTTCGGAGGAAACAATTATGGCAACCAAATACATCTTCATTACAGGCGGCGTCGTCTCTTCGCTGGGCAAGGGCATCACGGCAGCATCTCTGGGCAGGCTGCTCAAGAGCAGAGGGTATAAAATCGCAATGCAGAAATGCGACCCTTATCTGAATGTGGACCCTGGAACCATGAGCCCCTTTCAGCATGGCGAAGTGTTCGTAACCGACGACGGTGCGGAGACGGATTTGGATATCGGCCATTATGAGCGCTTTACAGACGAAAACTGCTTCCGGGATTGCAGCATCACCTCCGGGAAAATTTACCACAGCGTCATCACCAAGGAGCGCCGGGGCGATTACCTTGGCGGAACCGTGCAGGTGATCCCGCATGTTACCAACGAGATTAAAGAGCGCATTCGCGCGGTGGGCGAGCATTCGGGCGCGGATGTCGTCATCACGGAGATTGGCGGAACGGTGGGCGATATCGAATCCCAGCCGTTTTTGGAGGCCATCCGCCAGCTCAAATGGGATTTGGGCGAGGGCAACAGCCTGTTTATTCATGTAACACTCATTCCCTATCTGAATAAGGTCGGCGAGATTAAGACCAAGCCCTCCCAGCACAGCGTCAAGGAGCTGCGCTCGCTGGGCATTCAGCCGGATATTCTGGTCTGCCGGTGCGGCCAGCCGCTTTCACAGAGCATCAAGGAAAAGCTGGCGCTGTTCTGCAATGTCCGGGGGGATTGCGTCATCAGCAACCCGGATTGCGATAGCCTGTATCAACTGCCCGTGGTTCTGCATGAAGAGGGGTTGGATATCCGGGCCTGCGAAAAGCTGGGGCTGGATCTCGGCCGCCAGGCGGATCTGGGTGTACGGAACCAGCTAGTCTGCCTGCAGCATCGCGCCCTTGAGGGCAAGAAGGTGGAAATCGCGCTGGTGGGCAAATATATCGAACTGCACGATGCGTATTTGAGCGTCGTCGAATCCCTGGCGCATGCCGGGATGCATCGGGGTGTGAACGTCTGCATTCGCTGGGTCTCGGCGGTGGAGCTGGAACAGAGCGAGAATCCCGCGGCGCTGCTGGAGGGTGCGCAGGGCATTTTGGTGCCCGGCGGCTTTGGCGAGCGGGGCATTGCGGGTAAAATTTTTGCGGCAAAATATGCCCGGGAAAACCGCATTCCCTATCTGGGCATTTGCCTGGGCATGCAAATTGCCACCATCGAGTTCGCGAGAAACGTCCTGGGATGGGCAGATGCCAACTCCACCGAGTTCGATGCGAGCACGGCGCATCCCATCATCGATGTGATGCAGGATCAAAAGCATCTGGAAAACCTGGGTGGCACCATGCGGCTGGGAAAATACCAGTGCGATTTGGCGGCGGGCAGCGCGGCCCAGGCGGCCTATGGCAAGAGCACTATTTTCGAGCGCCATCGCCACCGCTATGAGTTCAACAACGCCTATCGCGCGCAGCTAGAGCAGGCGGGCCTTCGGGCAACCGGCATCAACCCGGAGAGAGATTTGGTTGAGATCGTTGAAATTCCAGACCATCCTTTCTATGTGGGTGCGCAGTTCCACCCGGAGTTCAAGTCTCGGCCGGATCGCCCGCATCCGCTCTTTGCCGGGCTGGTAAATGCCGCGGCAGAGCAAAATTAAAAAGCATGCAAAAAGCCAGAGGTGAAATACCTCTGGCTTTTTTGTGGGATGCGCTAAGCCTGCCAAACCATGCAATATTCTTTTTCGCCGGTCTCGCCGTCCAGGCCCTCGCCCCCAATCTGAAACTGCTCTCTGCGGTAAAATGCGATGGCCCTGGCGTTCTTCTGGTAAACGCGCAGCTCCAGCCGCTTCTTTCTGGCCTTTGCATAGCGCAGCAGCTGTCCGCCTATCTCGCGGGACTGCGCCTGGCCGCGGACGAAGATGCCGGCGATATAGCTGTCATCCAGCCCGATGAAACCCTGAATTTCCCCTTGCTCTTCATAGACGTATACTTCCGCCAAAGGCAGAGCCTGCGTTACTTCTTCAAAATGATCCTGCCAGTATTGCGCGGGAACAAAATCGTGCGCTGTTAAGTTGGTATTCAGCCAAATCTCGGCCACACTGGCGAGATCCGCCGCCTGCAATGCGCGAATCATGCGCTGCCTCCTTAAAATTCGTATCGTGTGCCGTGCGAGAGCAGCAGCCCGTCTGTCAGCTCAATGCATAGGATGATGGTGTTCTCATCGCTGAAATCGTTGTGGCCGTTCTCGATCCATGCGGCAAAGGCTATTTTAAGTTTTTGGGCGATGGAGCGGTTTGCATCGCTGCCAAAATATCCCAGGCTGCTGGCTTTTCCGTGCGCTGTGAACCACTCGCCGGCAAGGGCGACGGCAGGGTTGCGCGCAATTTGCCGCATCTTATTGGAAAGCGCATGCGTGATGAGATAGAATGCGCCGTTTTCATAATAGGCGTTGACATACCGCGCAGAAGGCATGCCGCCCTCTGCCGTGGCCAGCGCGATCACCGTATCTTTTCCAAAGCGCTCTGCCATGATTTTCTCAGCCTGCTGGCATAGTTTTTTCATCGGAAATTCTCTTTTCTAATGTTTAGGATAGTAAAAAATATAGCATGACGGCAGGGCCGAGTCAAGGCGCGGGGGAAAATGTGTATAAGAAATGGAGGAGCTGTGAATAATTGAAACAGGAATGGGGCAAGCGCTTGACAAAGCGGTTTTGATTCTACATAATATAAATACCGGGAATATTTCATTTTCACATTTCTAATTTGTCGATATAGTTTGATGTTTTTTCATCCGTCAGACTTTTCAAGTATAAAAAACACAATACAAGCCTGGCTTTTGCATATGCGCAAATTTGCCTGTTTTTTCGTGCGGCAAAAGCTGGAAAGGAAGAGCAAGTTTATGGACCTTGAATTACTCAAAAGCAAAACATTGAGCGATCTGAGAGAGATTGCCAAACTTGCCGGCGTAAAATCTGTTACGACGTATAAGAAAAGCGAACTGCTGGAAATTCTTTTTGGGCTGGAGCAGGAGCAGCAGGCCGAGAATCCGGAGCCGGCTGCCGCGCCGCCGCTCGCCCCGGAGGAAGACGATCTGCCTATGGGCATGTTCGAAGAGGAAGAGAGCGAGCAAGAGGAGGAACAGCCCGCGCCCCAGCGCAGCGCCCTGCATTATGAGGAGCAGGAAGGGGAGGAATCCTCCGCCAGAAGGCGGGTTGTGGAATATGTTCAGGGCAACGATGCCGTCAATGAGCTATTGGCCACGGGCGAATGCAAAGAGGCCGAGGGCGTGCTGGAAGTGCACCAGGATGGCTATGGTTTTCTGCGCAGCAATAACTATCTGCCCGGCCGCAACGATGTCTATGTCTCCATGGCGCAGATCCGCAAATTCAGCCTGAAAACCGGCGACAAAGTCAAAGGGAAAACCCGCCCGGCAAAGGAAGGGGAAAAACTGCTGGCGCTATTGTATATCGAGAGCGTCAACGATGGCCCCGTGGAGGAATGCACCAAGCGCAGGCCCTTCGAGGAGCTGACGCCCATCTACCCGGATCAGCGCTTTAAGCTGGAAAATATCCGGGCTTCCCGGGATATGGCCATTCGTCTGATCGACCTGGTTTCGCCCATCGGCAAGGGGCAGAGAGGGCTCATCGTCGCGCCGCCCAAAGCCGGCAAGACGATCATGCTCAAGAAAATTGCCAACAGCATCACGCGCAACTACCCGGATGTGGAGCTGATTGTGCTGCTCATCGATGAGCGGCCGGAGGAAGTGACGGATATGCAGCGCTCGATTAAGGGCGAGGTCGTCTATTCCACATTCGATGAAAAGCCGGATAACCATACGAGAGTGGCCGAGATGGTCATCGAGCGGGCCAAGCGGCTGGTGGAGCACGGCAGGGATGTCGTCATTTTGCTAGACAGCATCACCCGGCTGGCCCGGGCGTATAACCTGACGGTTCCGCCCTCTGGGCGCACGCTCTCGGGCGGCCTGGATCCCAGCTCGCTCTATAAGCCCAAGATGTTTTTTGGCGCGGCCAGAAATATCGAAAACGGGGGCAGCCTGACGATCATCGCAACGGCCCTGGTGGAGACGGGCAGCCGGATGGACGAGATCATCTTCGAGGAATTTAAGGGCACAGGCAATATGGAGCTGCACCTGGATCGCCGCCTATCCGAAAAGCGCATTTTCCCGGCGCTGGATCTCGCCAAATCCGGGACAAGAAGAGAGGAGCTTTTGCTCAGCAATACCGAGCGGGAAGGCATCTGGGCCATCCGCAAGGTGCTCTCTTCAGGCAATACAGCGGAAGTGACCGAGCAGCTCATCAGCATGCTTGTGCGCACGCAGACCAACGAGGAGTTCCTCATCCGCCTGCAGGAGTGGCTCAATATCTGGGAAAAAGAGGGCTTTAAGCTCACCCAGGGCGGCCGCTATTAGCCATGCCGGGCGGGGAATGGGAGGCGCGACCCATCGCGCAGCCGGAAGCGCGGGAATATCTGGGCTGGCAGTATGAGCCGCCTTATGATTTCTACAATATCGCGCCCGCGCTGTGGGAGCGGGAACTTGGCGCAATGCTCCATCCCGCGCCAGGGGATTTCTACTACGCCGTGCACCGCGGCGGGCAAATGGCCGGCTATTTTGAACTGCACTGCAGACAAAATGCCGCAGAGATTGGCATTGCGCTTCGGCCAGATCTCACAGGAAAAGGCAATGGCCGCGGGTTTCTGGCGTGTGTGCTGGCGCAGGCACGGCACCTCTGCCAGGCAGAACGGTTCGTGCTGTATGTGGCGGCGTGGAACGAGCGGGCACGGCGGCTCTACCGATGGGCAGGCTTTGAAGAGACTGGCCGGCAGCGCTGGCAGGTAGCCGGGAGCGCTGTGGAATTTATCCGCATGGAGCTGCCCGTCCAAGCTTTTTTTGAAAAAACTTGAAAAAAGCTTGCAATATGGCAGGTTTATGATATACTAATAACTGCGACTTTATAGAGAAGGGGTGAGTTCTGTGAAACCTAATATACATCCGAATTACGGAGAGTGTGTTGTGAAATGTGCTTGCGGGGAAACCTTCGTAACAGGTTCTGTTAAAAAAGAGATGAAAGTGGACGTTTGCTCCAAGTGCCATCCGTTCTTTACAGGCAAGCAGAAGCTGGTCGATACCGGCGGACGTGTGGATCGTTTCAAAAAGAAATACGGTCTCAAATAGTTTACGAAAAATACAGAGCGGCTTCGCTCTGTTTTTTTGTAGATTGTTTCGAGGACTTCAGAGGATTTGAGCCGGAGAAAATTATGAGCAAAGAAGCAAAGAAAAGCACGGTGGGCGGCCAGGGCGTTTTGGGCGGCGTGATGATGCGCTCCCCCAAAAAAGCGGCGCTGGCCGTGCGCAAAAGCGATGGCGATATCGCCACGAAGACATGGGAAGTGGAGCAGAAAAAGAGCTGGTTTGCCCGGCTGCCTGTGGTGCGCGGCGTCATCAACTTTATCGACATGCTCTTTACGGGCGTGGGCGTGCTGATGGATGCGGCCAAGATGAGCGAAGAGGGAACGGAAGAGTTCGAGCCCAGCAAATTTGAGAAGTTTGTGGCCGGAAAGCTGGGCAAAAAAGCGGAAGACGTCATGATGTTTTTTGCCGTGATCATCGCGGTGGTGCTGGCAGTTCTGCTGTTTTTCATGCTGCCCACGTTTCTGACCAGCCTGCTCAAAGATGCCATTCAAATCCCGCTGCTGCTCAACCTGGTGGATGGGCTGATTCGCATCGTCATCCTGGTTTTATATATGCTGGGATGCACGCTGATGAAGGATATTAAGGATGTTTTCCGCTATCACGGCGCCGAGCATAAAACCATCTCCTGCTATGAGGCGGGGGAGGAGCTGACGGTGGAGAACGTGCGCAAATACCGCACACTGCATCCGCGCTGCGGCACCAGCTTTCTGCTGCTGGTCATGCTGGTTACTGTGCTGGTCTATTCCTTTTTCGGGTGGAGCGACAACCTGCTGCTGCGCATGGGGCTGCGCCTGCTCATGCTGCCCGTCATTGCGGGGGTGGCATACGAAGTGCTCAAGCTGCTGGCCATGAGCGACCATATCCTTGTGCGCGCACTGCGCTGGCCGGGCATGCAGC
>JAHZHM010000109.1 GCA_019420265.1 Clostridiales bacterium | reverse complement strand
CTACGCCTTTCCACGTTCAATTGGCGGGCAGAAATAAAAGCACACAAAGCAGTGAAAATAGCAAGAAATTTTGCAAAAGGTACGCCAAGGAGCAGGCTTGCTATATGCAAGAAAATGTAATATAATAAATAAATCCCAAGATTTTATACAGGATAGTAGGAGAAAGCGGCAAATTATACATGGAAAAAGAACGCCTGGATATATTGATAGTAAAAAAAGGGCTGGCCCCCAGCAGGGAGAAGGCAAAGGCGCTCATTCTATCGGGACAAGTTCTGGCGGGAGGGCGCACTGCAAGCAAAGTCGGCGAGACCTTTCCGTGCGAGACGCAGATTTCCATCAAGGGCAATACCTGCCCCTATGTGAGCCGCGGAGGGCTGAAGCTGGAAAAGGCGATGGCCGAATTTGGCATTTCTCTGAAAGAGAAAATTTGCATGGATATTGGCGCGTCCACAGGCGGCTTTACGGACTGTATGCTGCAAAATGGAGCGGCTCGGGTTTATGCTGTGGATGTTGGATATGGGCAGCTGGATTGGGCGCTGCGCAACAATGAAAAAGTCGTAGTGATGGAGCGGACGAATGCGCGCTATCTCACCCAGGAGGATGTGCCGGAGCAGCCGAATTTTGCCTCTGTGGATGTTTCTTTTATCTCGCTTCGGCTGATTTTGCCCGCCTTAGAGCGGCTGAAAGTGCGCGAAGTGGTAACGCTCATTAAGCCGCAGTTTGAGGCAGGGAGGGAGAAAATCGGTAAAAAAGGCGTGGTGCGCGATCCGAAAGTGCATTTGGAAGTGATTACTGACGTTCTGGATTTTGCAAATGAAATCGGATACGCTGTGCAGCATCTCTCCTATTCTCCTATCAAAGGCCCGAATGGCAATATCGAGTATTTAGCGCATTACTTGCTGGGGGCAGAAGCAGCCCCGGTGGATCCAAATGCAGTTGTGCAGCAAGCGCACGCCGCGCTATAATGTTTTGAGATGAGGAAGGATGAGTTGGCAATGCCGCACTTCGGGATTTACACCAATCTTCAAAAAGACCCAGAGCTTATCACCACCAAAGCCGTCATAGAACAGCTGGAAAAGCGGGGGTGCAGCTATTCTTTGGATCGAGAGGTTGCCGCCGCTTTGGGCAGAGAAGAAGCAGAAAAGAACATAGATATTTTATTCGTCCTGGGCGGTGATGGGACGATTCTGGCAGCAGCGCGCAAATATGCAAAAAAGGGAGCGCTGCTCTTTGGCATTAATCTGGGCCGATTGGGATTTTTGCTGGATACACAGCTTGCAGAGCTGGAAGGCGCTCTAGATCAAATTCTAGCTGGAGATTATAAGGTGCAGGAGCGCATTATGCTGGAGGCATCTGTATTCAGCCAGGATGGGCAGAAAAAGAGATTTTTGGGATATGCTCTGAATGAAGCGGTCATCTCCAAGCGGGATATTCTGCGCATTATCGATGCGCGGGTGCTGGTGAACGAAAAGAAAGTCGGCGATTTTCGCTGCGACGGCGTGATTATATCGACGCCGACAGGCTCGACGGGCTACTCACTTTCTGCCGGCGGACCGGTTGTGGAGCCGACGGCGGATATGTTGCTCATTACGCCCATTTGCCCGCATTCGCTGCAGAGCAATAGTTATGTGCTCAGCGGGGAAGAGCGCGTGTCTGTTTTGATTCGCCGCGGAGGAGAAAAAGGCGCGGTAACACTGGATGGGCAGGAACATTTTGAGTTTTCACCCGATGAGTATATCTGCCTGACGCGTTCAAAAATAAAGGCGAAGTTCCTCAAAACGTCAGATCAAAATTTTTTTGCTCTACTGGAAGAAAAGTTTGCGGAGTGGAGCGCAAAATAAAGCAAGGCAAGGAAGAAAATGAAAGAAAAACGACATCGCGCAATCCTAAAAATTATTTCAGAGCACAATGTGGATACCCAGGAAGAGCTTTCCGCAAGATTAAAGGAAGTTGGCTTTCATGTAACCCAGGCGACGGTTTCGCGGGATATTAAGGAGCTGCATTTAATCAAAGTGCAGGCGGAAAAGGGCGTTTATAAATACGCGGTCAACGAATTTTCTACGGTAGTGAACACGGAAAGGCTATTGCGCATTTTTAAAGAGACGGTTACTTCCGTCAAAAGCGCAGGAAATATCGTCGTCGTCACGACGCTTTCCGGGGGCGGATCCAGCGCGGGAGAGGCGATCGATATCCTCAATCTGCCCGGAGTCGTGGGCAGCATAGCAGGGGATAATACGATTTTCTTGGCTGTCGAAGATGGTAAAACAGAGAGTGTCGTACAGACGTTGATGGGAATGGCAAGATAATTTGCCTTGGGGGCAACTTATGATTTTAGAGCTATACATCAAAAATATTGCAATTATCGGAGAACTGCGCGTGCGTTTTGGCGATGGCTTTAACGTGCTTTCCGGGG
>JAHZHM010000108.1 GCA_019420265.1 Clostridiales bacterium | reverse complement strand
GGGGTTTGGCCATAAAAATTCTCCTTACATTTCGCTTCCTGCAACCGCATGGACAAATTCATATCCATCCGCGTTTTTGATGCAGGGCACTTTTAGTATATCACAAAACTGCGCTAAACTCATGTCGTCCAAAAAAACATCTTCTCGATCCCGCAGCATCGTAGCCGAAAGCACCAGCCGTTCTCCCAGCTCTTTTCCCTCAAGCTGATGAATAATATCCCCGCCCGTGAGCAGCCCCGTTACGGTAATGCTGTGCCCAAAGAAATCATTTAAAATGGGATATACATGGATTTTCACACCCAGCTTCTCTTCGCATAACCCTGCCGCCTGCCGCAAAAACTGCGCCGCATCCACCCCGGTCGCAACCGAAACTTCCCGCAGCTTTGCCTTGCCCTCGAAATTTTCCAGCGCATCCTGCACTTCCCAGAGGAAGTTGCGCACCATGCCCACGCCATCCTCCATCTGTGCGAACTCTTCATATGCTTCATAGGGCGGCAGCTCGGCCTCTGCCCGGATATACAGCTCGTCCGAGCAAAAGACAAAGCGCGTCCCGTGCTTTTTGAGCATCTTCTGCTGCCATCTCTCCGCGATCTGTAAAACGCCCCGAGCAGAGCTCCGATCCATAGGCGTCAACTGCGCCAACCCCCCCCGGTGCCCCGTCATTCCAAGAGGGACAATCGCCAGAGATTCACAGGCTGGGTATAGCCCCGCCAGATCCGAGATGGTCTTTTCCAGCACCGCCCCATCGTTGAGCCCCGGGCAGCAAACCACCTGGCAGTTAAAACAGACGCCCGCATTTTTGAGCCGCGTCAGCCTCTGCATAATGCCCCTGGCGCGCTCCTGCCCGATGAGATAGGCGCGCAGATCGTCGTCTGTCGCGTGCACAGAAATATAGAGCGGCGAAGTCTTGCGCGCTAAAATGCGCTCGAATTCCGCCTCCGAGACGTTGGTCAGCGTGATATAGTTGCCCATGATAAAGCTCATGCGCCAATCGTCGTCTTTGAAATAAAGCGTTTTTCGCATTCCTTTGGGCAGCTGATCTACAAAACAGAAAACGCAGTGGTTTGCGCAGCCCCGGCTCTTTCCCAACCCGTCGCCCACAAACTCGATGCCCAGCGGCTCATATTCCTCTTTCTCGATTTCCGCCTCAAAGACGCTGTCATCCTTTTTGCGCACAGAAAGGAGCAGCTTGGCCTCTGCCTCGAAATACATGGAATCGATGCAGTCGCGCAAAACTTCCCCTCCCATATGCGTAATCACGTCGCCCGGCTCTATGCCCAGCTGCGCTGCAATGCTTCCCCGCTGCACGCGCTCAACTTCTAATGCCATTATAAGATAAACTTGGAAATATTGCCCTCTTTCAGCTCTTTTCCAATATGCTCCTTTACATATTCTCCGTTGACTTCCACGTCCACCGGCGGGAACACATCCCCCGCGTTAAAGGAAATATCCTCCAACATATTCTCCACAATCGTGTGCAGCCGCCGGGCGCCGATGTTTTCCAGAGAGGCATTGGCCTGCTCTGCATAAGCCGCAATCTCCTCTAACGCGTCTGCTGTAAAATGCAGGTTGACGCCGTCTGCCGAGAGCAGCGCCGCATATTGCTTGGTGATGGCGTTTTCAGTCTGGGAGAGAATCTTGACGAAATCCTCCCGCCGCAACGCCTTGAGCTCCACATGAATCGGGAAACGCCCCTGAAGCTCGGGGATCAGATCGTATATTTTGGAGACGTGGAATGCTCCTGCCGCAATAAACAGCATGAAATCCGTCTTGACCGGGCCGTATTTGGTGACGACCGTGCTTCCCTCCACAATGGGCAGAATATCGCGCTGCACGCCCTCTCTGGAAATATCCGGACCCGAGCCCATGGTCTTGCCCGCAATCTTGTCAATCTCATCCAGGAAGATGATGCCGTCCTGCTCTGCCCGCTCGATGGCCGTGCTGGTCACTTCATCCATATCGATGAGCTTATCTGCCTCTTCCGCCTCTAAAATTTTGCGCGCTTCCCGAATGGGCAGCTTGCGCGTTTTGGTCTTTTTGGGCAGAATGCCGGAAAACATCTCTCCCATGTTGATCTCCGTGCCCATTCCGGCAATTTCAATGCCAATGCCGCCGCTGTCCTCCACTTCGATCTCCACAACCGTCTCATCCAGCTGCCCGGATTTCAAGCGGTAGGCCGTCTCTTCCCGGCGGCTCATGCGCTGTGCGCGCTGTTCCTCGGTTTCCGCAGGCTCTGCCGGCGCCTTGGGGCCGCCCAGCAGCATCTGAAAGGGATTCTGGGGCTGGGGCGCAGCCTTTCCATCCGCCAGCAGCAAATCTAACAGCCGCTCCTGCGC
>JAHZHM010000107.1 GCA_019420265.1 Clostridiales bacterium | reverse complement strand
ATCCGAGAAAAGATAGCTGCCAGCCTGAATCTCGGTATAGACGCCGTGCGCGGCTTTCATTTCAACTGTGCCCGTGCTTCCGCCGCTAATTTCGCGCACCTCAATCCCCCGCTCCTGCACATATGCTTTGAGCTCCCGCATGGTCTGCTCTGTCTTTTCCACGCCAGGCTGGCGAATGCTCAGATCTTTATGCGAAAGCTGGCCGGCATACGCCTGAATGCCATCGAAAGTTACATTCTTGCACTGGGTGATATGCTGCGCAACCTGGAAAAAATCCTCGTAATTATAGACGCCGCAGCGGTTCATGCCCACATCGTATTCCACATAGCAGTGCACAGTGCTGCCCATCAGCTGAGCAGCCGCGGAAATCGCATCGACATTCTCCTTGCTATCCACGCAGACCGTCAGATGACATTTTTTCGCCATGGCGGCCAGCCGCAGGATTTTAGAAGGCTGCACAACCTGGTTTGCGATGAGCACATCCTCGATTCCCGCCTCGATCAGCCCCTCCGCCTCTGAAATCTTGGCGCAGGTAATGCCCTTTGCCCCGGCGGCAATCTGCATCTTTGCGATCTCCGCGCACTTATGCGATTTATAGTGCGGGCGCAGTTTTGCGGCAGAGCCGCTCATAATCTGCTGCATCTTCGCGATGTTTGCCTCCACCGCATCCAAATCTGCGACGAGCGCCGGAGTCTCCAAATCCTTTAATTTCATCTTGCTCCCCCTCTTTTGCAATATATTAAACTTTTTGTTCGATGGTATAGGCATGAAAGGCCACTTTGGGCCGCGCCGCAAATTCTGCCGCCGTCAGGTTGTAATAGCAGACTGTCTTTTTTTGCCCGATCAGCGGGAAAGTCTCGGTTCTTCGGAACATAGGGATCATGCCGCATTTTTCGATGACCCGGCGGGACTTTTCATTTTCCTCAAAATGCCCGCACCAGACCATATCCAGCCCCATCTGATAGAACCCATATTCCAAGATGCACATGGCCGCTTCGCTCATCAGCCCTTGCCCCCAATACTTCGGGTTTAAAACATACCCCATTTCCCGGGAAGCCAGCCGCTCATAGGCAAGGCTCACCTGGCGATCGTGCAGACCAATGCTGCCGATGACCTTTGCATCCTGCTTATGCTCCAACGCCAGGATGAGATCCCGCTTTTCCTCTGCGAATCCCCGGGCAATTTCCCGGCTCTCCTCGGCAGATTCATGCACAGGCCAGCCGGCTTGCGGCCCGACCAGCGGGCTGCAGGCATATTCATATAAATCCTGGTAATCCGCTTCCCTCCAGGGGCGCAGGACCAACCGGCGCGTCTCTAACTGCATTTTGTTACCTCAAATAATCTAGTATCGCCGCATAGGCGCAAATGAGCCGCTCCAGCGAGACGGCGCAATTTGCCGGGCTGGGCGAAGGAAGGCAGAAGATGGGCCGCTGCGTTTTCGCCTGGCTGTGTTTCCGATAAAGAGCCGCAGCCTTTTGTCCCGTGGCAAAAATCGCCTGAATCTCCGCCGCCTGCAGAATGGGCGCCAAATCGCTGGGGATTGGCGCGCGAATGCTGGCATCCGCCGCCCCTTGTATTTCGCAGGCCTCCAGCACATCATAGAGCGCAATGCCATGGCGCAATACCATCTGCCGTTTTTGCTCGTTGTTTTCCGGCAGAGGCTCTCCAAGCAGCGACGCCATAACCCGCCAGAATCGGTTTTGCGGATGCCCATAGTAAAACCCGTTTTCCCTGGATTTGGGCGAAGGCATCGTCCCCAAAATCAGCACTTTAGAATGCGCATCGTAGGCAGGTGCAAACGGGTTGACGATCTCTGCCATGCTGCTACTCCCGGACGAGATCCGCATATTTCCCGCGGATCAATTGACATAAATCTTCTGGGCTAAGCTCCACTTGCTCTCCAATCTTTCCTGCGCTGACTATGATCGTCGGCTGCATTTTTGCCGCCTCATGCAGCACGGTCTGAAACTGCTTTTTCATGCCGATAGGCGAACACCCGCCCCGCACATATCCGGTAAGCCCCAAAATTTGGGCGACTGGTATCATCGCGATGGATTTTTCACCCACGGCTTTGGCCGCTTTCTTTAAATCCAGTTCCTCGTTTACCGGAATGACAAACACATAGTGCTGCCCCTTCGCGCCCGCCGTAACCAGCGTCTTATAGACTGCGCTGACCTCCTTGCCGATCAGCCCCGCCACCGTTATGCCGTCCACCGCGCCGCCCTCATGCGGATATTGATATGCGGTGTACGCGATCTTCTTTTGTTCCAGCGCCCGCATGACATTTGTCTTATGTTCGGCCTTTGCCATTTCTCATCCCTCTTTGGGGCATTCTCTGCCCCGTCGGCTTTCTGGTTCCTATTATAGCAGATTCTCCTCTGGAATCAACGCTTTGCCCTTCTCTAGTGCTCTATATCCATGATAAAATCCAGCTGGCAAAAGGTGTCCCGCTCCGTATTGATCGCGTGCGCCGTGAGCAGGCCATCTCGTTTCTTATCGTTGATCAGGATGCGCTCTCCTCTGCCTGCGCCGAAAATAATGTGATCGTAGCGCACCTTCTGTTCCCGCAAAAAGCGCAGCGTATGCGCCTTTTCATATTCCGTGCGGGCGGTGAGGAAGACGATCATATCCTCCCGGCTGATATTCTCTAAAAATTCCTTTGCACCGGGCAAGAAGGAATCTTCCCCATCCAGGAAAGGCCCATCGTGCCTCACGATCGTGCCATCCAGATCTAAAATCCAGGTTTTTGGCATTTTAGAGAGATGAATGCTTTGCTTTTCCATTGTTTCCCGCCTTCTCTTTTAACACTATCCTTCCAGTTCACATCTCCAGCGATGGATTGCGGCGATATCTTTGGGCGCCGTCCGGCAGCAGCCGCCTATCATCCGCGCGCCTGCCGCATACCATTTTCTCGCCCAGGCATCATATCCCTGCTCCTCCGCCGCACCATGCCAGGTTTTGCAGACCGCATCGTAGCATTCCCCGCTATTGGGGTATACCACAATGGGCTTATCGCTCGCTTTGCGGATTTGCCCAATGAGCTCCTCCACATATTCCGGCGCCGTGCAGTTTACCCCGATGGCCTGAATGCAATCCCACTCTTCCAGCTGTGCGGCACACTCAGCAATGGGCGTCCCCTCGCAAATTTCCCGGCCATTTTTGCAGCTAAAGCAGATCCAGCCGCCGGCGCCGGGGATCTCCTGCA
>JAHZHM010000106.1 GCA_019420265.1 Clostridiales bacterium | reverse complement strand
CTTTATACTTATTTTATCCGTATACAAGATAAAAATATGCTACCTATTGACAGGTAAGTGATATCATTTTATAATAAAACCATTATAAAACATTTATTTTTGTTATTATATTGAGTATTTTATGAAAAATATGTCCATTTTTCAACTTAGCGCACCCCCTGCGTGTATCGTGGTTTCACTTGTGACATCAAAAATGATGGTAGAAACGGTTCCTCGGCAAAGCTAAAATAGAGTTGGAAAGAATTACTAATTCATTTTGGGAGTGCATCATGAGAGATCATTATTGGGGGGAGGCCGTCAAGCGTTGCCGGAAAAAAAGGGGGCTGACTATCCGACAGGCCAGCCAATGCGCCGGGCTATCCCCCGTTTATTGGTATCTGATCGAGCGCGGGATCCTTGCTCTGCGGCTCAAGGCGTTCGCGAAAATTTCCTATGCGTTCGATAAAACCGCTGCCGATCTGGCCCGCGAGATGGATGAGATCATGCCGCCGCGGATGGATGAAAAAGGCAACTGGCTATCTTAACGCATGGCGATAAGCGATAAGGAGGTGGAAAAGAATATGTCTTCGTTTGAAATAGATCAAGAGCTGAGAGGCATGAAGCTTCCTCGAACCATTCGCTTTCCCGAGCCCCTGTTCGAAAAGCTCAGCGCGCTCGCCCAGCAAAACAACGTCTCTTTCAATCTATTCGTTCTGCAATGCTGCAGATTTGCTTTGGAGCATATGATGGATCAGGATAAGGAAAAATAAAAAAGAAGCGAGCGCATCGCTTCTTTTTTTGCCGTTTTGGGCGCTAGTGGCTGGCCAGATAGCCAAAAATCTTGCCGGCCATGGGCGCGGCATAGCGCGAGCCAAAGCCAGCGCCCTCGAAGATGACGGCGACGGCATAGGGCTTGCTATTATCGTCGATAAAGCCCACGAACCAGGAGTGATTTTTGACCTGCCCATCCTCCATAAACTCGGCAGTGCCCGTCTTGCCGCCGATGGGAACGCCCGAAACCCCGGCGGATGTGCCCGTGCCACTCTGCACCACTTCGCGCATATATTCCTTCACGCGCCCGGCCATCTCGGCCGAGAGCACGCGCCGGTATTGGGTCGGCGCAAAAGAGAAGCCGGCATAGCCGCCCCGGGCCACATCTTTGAGCAGCTTGGGCTCCATCATCACGCCATCGTTGGCGATGCTGCCGGCGATCATCGCGGCGTGCAGCGGGGTAATCAAATCGTTATACTGGCCGACGCCCGCCCAGCCAATATCGCCTTCGTTGCTCGTTACCTCGAAATTGCTGGGGTAAAGCTCGATCTCGTCTCCAGCGAACTTGAACTGCTGGTTAAACCCGAATTTCTCCGCCTGCTTTTTGAGCCGGCTGCCGCCGATTTTGACCGAAAGATTGGCAAAATATGTGTTGCAGGATTTTGTGAACGCGCTTTCCAGCGTGAGGGCCCCATGCGCGCCGCCCGAGCAGGTTACCTTTTGCCCCTCGATGATGCACTCGCCCGTGCATTCATAGGAGAGGTCGATCCCCTCCTCCATGGCCGCGGAGGCCGTGATGATCTTCATGATGGACCCAGGCGGATAGCGCCCCATGGTCGCCCGGTCTACCAGGCTGGTATCCACGGGCTCCTCCTTGCCCAGCGTGATCGGATCGAAGGTCGGGATGGAAACATTTGCCAGAATCTCCCCCGTCTTATAGTTCAAAACGACGATACAGCCGGTTTTGGCATCCATATTGTCGTAGATATATTCCGAGAGCTCGGCATCGACGGTGAGCGTAATATCGTTGCCCTGGCTTTCCTTGCCCGCCAGCAGATCTTCGATGCGCTCGACGAGATCCTTATCCATGCCATAGAGGTATTTGGCGAAGCGCGTCTCCACGCCCTTAGCCGCGATGCCCGCAGGGTCGCCCATGATATGCGAAAGCGCCCGGCGCTTATCCACCTCCTCGTGGTAGCGGCGCGTCGTCCCTTCCGACCAGGCCAGCCGGATGCCGTTGGCATCATAAACCGTGCCCCCCGAGATATTTTTATAAGCCTGCTGGATTCTCGGGTTATAGGGCGTGGCATACCACTGGTTGCCATAGACAACGACAGAATAGCCCAGATATATGATGAGCACGCTGAACAGCGTTACAAAAATGCCCAGCGAGATGCGCATATTTCGTTTGAATTTATCGACGCTTTTCAAAGCGCTTCCTCCTTTTGCCGATTTCGCTTTTCACGCCTAAAAGAAGCATTTTCCGCCGGCGCGCCGCACAGCAAGGCGAAGCTCAGGCGGCTTTTTTCTCGCGTGCCGCGCTCTTTTTTCTGCGGCCTTGCAGTCGCATAGGCACTTCGCAGGAACTTTACGGCTAGCTGCCTCGCTATCCCCGCACCTCGCGTGCCGCACCTTCTATTTTCTGCGGCCTCGCAATCGCGTGAGCGCTTCGCAGGAACTTTGCGACTAGCTGCCCCGCTATCCTCTCACCTCGCGTGCCGCTCTCTCTTTTTCCCGCGGCCTCGCAATCGCGTGAGCACTTCGCAGGAACTTTGCGGCTAGCTGCCCCGCTATCCTCTCACCTCGCGTGCCGCTCTCTCTTTTTCCCGCGGCCTCGCAATCGCGTGAGCACTTCGCAGAAGCTAGGCGATTTCGCCGCCCATTTCGGCCAGTTCCTCCTCATCCTTCTGCCCGTTCTTGATGGCGACGCCCTGAATAATGCCCAGCTGAATCATGGAAGAAAGGATGGAGCTTCCGCCATAGCTGATATAGGGCAGGGTGACGCCGGTCAGCGGGATGAGCTTGATGACGCCGCCAATGATGATGAAGCTTTGCAGCGTCAGCATGGCGGTGCAGCCAAAGACCAGCAGGGCATCGTAGGTGCTGCGCGCATTCAGCGCAATGAGAATGCCTCGCACGATAAAGACCAGATAGAACAGGATCGTGATGATCCCGAAGATAATGCCAAATTCCTCGCCGATGACGGTGAAAATATAATCCGACTCGCGCACGGGGATGACCTCCGGCATGCCTCTGCCCAGGCCCACGCCGAATAGGCCGCCGCTGGCCAGCGCCAGCAGGCCCTGCACAATCTGGTAGCCCTGGCCGTTATACGTCGCCCAAGGATCCTGCCAAACCTCTACGCGCGTCTGCACATGCGAGAAGAGCTTATAGCTGGCATACGCCCCGCCGCCTAGCACGCCCACGCCCAGCAGCGTCAGCAGCGTGCGCCCGGTGGCCGCAAAGAACATGACCAGGAACGTCAGCGCGATGAGCAGGCCCGCGCCCAAATCCTTTTCCACCACCAGCAGCATGACGCATGCGGCTGTGTAGATCAGATATGGGATCAAGGCGACGAACTTTTCCCGGGTCGTCAGAAAATAGGCCGAGACCATGATATAGAGTATTTTCGCGAACTCGCTGGGCTGGAGTGTAAAAAAGCCCAGTTTGATCCAGTTTTTTGCCCCGCCGATGCTTCTTCCCAGCACCAGGGTGGAGGCCAGCAGCAGGAACGTCAGCACCATAAACAGCCAGTTCAGCCGGCCGAAGTCCACGCTCTTTCGGATGATGAGCATCACGCAGACCATGACGAGCGTGCTGGCCATGAGAATGAGAAATTGCTTGATGGCCAGGCTCGGGTTGATGCGGTAGATCACCACAAGCCCCAGAGACCACAAAAACTGCGCCACGATCAGGCAGAACCGATCCAGGTGCTTGAAGCAGGATTTGAGGATATTATACTGAAACAGATTGAACAGGCACAAAATCAGCCCGCTGGCCGCCGCCTGCCAATCCAAAACGCCGCCTTTAAACGTGAGCAATCCAAAGGCGCTGATGATGAAGAGCACCTGCAAAAACAGCAGCGCTGCTGTGCTCCTTCGCCTAATCGTCATGCTCTGCTCCCTTCTGGGGCTTTAAATACACCTTGGCATCGATGCCGCCAAAGCTCACGATATCCCCTGTGATAATGCGGTGTGCGCGCACTGCCCGCCGCCCGTTGATGCGCGTTTCCGCCTTTTCGGACAGCGGCTG
>JAHZHM010000105.1 GCA_019420265.1 Clostridiales bacterium | reverse complement strand
TAAACCCAAATATCCGGATGCCCAGCGTGATGATGGCCTTGCCCAGCGGCGGGTGCGTGATCTCGTAGGGCGTATACCCTTCCAGATACTCATATGCCGTCCGCGCGTGGTAGATCTCGTCAAAATACATGTCCACCATATAGCTTGTGGTGACGGGAACCTGATCCTGCTCATCGATGAGATAAGCCGCTTCCTGTTCGCTCTCCCCCTCCCGCAGCGTTGCAGAAGAAATGGCGACCAGCCCATCCGCCTCATCCATCAGGCCGATCTCGCGGATCTCCATCTCCAAACCCTGCTCTTTGACGATGAGGATATACTTCGCCTGCTGGCCAATTTCGACGATCTGCCAGCGGAACATATTGCGATACCGATGCGAGATAGCCCCCCCGGCGATCTCGGTAAACGCTTCCCCGTCCAGCGAAGTGTAGATGCGCATGTCGCCCTGGCCATAGCCGGCATAGTATTTGAGCGTCTCGATATAATCCTGCTCCTGCAGTTCCAGCAAAATCTCGCAGTTTTTGGTCGGCAAGGCGGCCGTGCGCGCCGGGATGACATGGCTTCCCAAATTGGTCAGCGCAACAACAGCATAAACTGCCGTGATCGCCAGCATGAGGAGATAGTCTTTCTTCTTCATCTTGCGCGCCGGATTCAGCTCAGCTTCCAGCCTGCGCTGGGCATCCTCCATCTTGCGCTCTGGCAGCGGCGTGAAAACTTCCTGCACAGGCGCCAGCGGAATGCGCTTGCCCGTCCAAATCTGGCGAATCGCTTCTGCTGTAAACCAGATGTATCCCGTCACTTCCGCCAGCGAAAGCAAGCGTATCGCCCAATCATAAACCCGATCCGCGCCAAATTGCAATACCAGATAGATATTGAGAAACCCAATCGCGCAAAATGCCGTGGCAGAAAGCAAAAGCCTTCGATTGTCTTTTTGCAGCGCGGCCAGAAGCGCCAGGCCAATGGCCAGAATGATATAGCGCTCATGCATCATATGCCCGAAGGTGAAGATCCCGCCCAGCAGAACTGCCGAAAGCAAAAAGAGATTTTCCCGCTCTCTGCGCTTCCAATAGAGGAAGGCGACCAGCAAAATCACAAGAACGATGCCCAAAATTCCCAGCGTCTTGAAGGAAACACCAAAGACCAGCGAGTTTTGCGAAACGAAATTGCC
>JAHZHM010000104.1 GCA_019420265.1 Clostridiales bacterium | reverse complement strand
TTGGAGTGCGATGCCATGATGGGCTCCTTGACGATTTTCGCAATATCCCAAAAGCTCTTTTCGTTGATATGCGAAACATCCAAAATCATCCCAAGCTCTTCCACTCTTCTAACCAGCGCTGCTCCGGCCTGGGTCAGCCCTCGCTCCGGGTCTCCCTTTGCTCCGCTGGCCAGCGCATTATCCTCGTTCCATGTCAGGCTCACTTCCCGCATTCCCAGCTGATAGAACACCTCAATCAGCGCAATCTCCTCGCCAATATAGCAAAGCCCCTCGCTGCCCAGCATCAGCGCTAGCTTGCCCTGCTGCGCCGCATCCAGAAAATCCTGCGCACATTTGGCAACCGCAACGCTCTGCCGATTGTCATTCAGCTCTGCGCTCATGCTCAAAAACATGCTGTGCGCCTTTTTGTGCAAAAGCTCCTCTTTCTGATAAGGATTGATAAACAGCGGCGCAAACATGCTGGTCACTCCGCCCTCTTTCAGCCTTTCGCTGTGGTTTTCCGAAATCACGCTGCGGCTGCCCCCAGCGCGCCGGTTGTCTACATCCATAAACAGATCCGAATGAATATCAAATAACATATTGCCCTCCTAAAGCATCGCCACAAAGGCGTCAAATACCGCTTGCGCCTTGTCGTCCTTTTCCGCCATCATCTCCGGGTGGAACTGCACGGCATAGCATTTTCTCGCCGGATCCTCCATCGCCTCAACGATGCCATCCCCGGTTTTCGCCGTCACATAAAATCCCGAAGCTACCGTATCCACCGCCTGATGATGAAAACTATTCACCATTGCCCGCTGCCCGTAAATGCCCCCCAGCCAACTTCCCGGATCAATTTCAATCTCATGGGAGGGCAAATAGCGCTCGCAGGTCTGGTCCTGCCCAAAAATCTGCGGATCCGCGCTCAAAACATCCTGCAAGAGCGTTCCTCCGAAATAGACGTTCATCAGCTGAATGCCCCTGCAAATGCCCAGAATTGGCTTTTTCTGCGCGACTGCAGCATCCAGAATCTTCATCTCATACTCATCCCGCATTCCATCCACTTTTCCCAGGTTTCGATGGGGCTGCTGGCCGTAGTAGCACGGCGCAATATCGTATCCGCCGCTCAAAAGCACGCCGTCCATGCGGGAGACCTGCTCCCAAATCGCCTTGTTCTCTGTGGTAACAGGCAGCAAAAAAGGCAGCGCGCCCGCCCGGATCACCGCCTCTGAATATTCTCTGCTAATCCCGGAGCGGTATTCATCCGTCCGGGAGCAAGTAATGCCGATTGCTTTCATACCCCTGCCTCCTGTTACATTTATTCGCTGTCCCATCCGCTTATTCCTTCCATGTTTACAAGACTCTTGCAGGATGCGCCAAAAAGTTTTATACTTACGATCAAAGTTTTATATTTCGGATCCTTTTTATTTTATACAACAGGAGGAATCAAAATGCCAGGACCAGGAGGAAGAGGCCCGGGAGGGCCAAGAGGTGGCATGGGGCCAGGGGGCTTTGGAAGGCCATCGCCAGGAGGGCCCCGCGCCGGTATTTTCGGGCCGAGAGGCGGCGGCCCCAGACCAGGCGGCGGGCCTAGGCCGGGTCCCGGCGGCTTTCATGGCGGCCCTGGGCACCATGGCCCTGGCGGTTTTCACGGCGGCCCTGGGCATCATCATGGCCCCGGCATGCCGCCACCGCCGCACCACCATGGCCCGCGCTGGGGCTTCGGTTTTGGTCCGCGCCCAGGCAGGTTTTGGGGGCCGCCCCGGCCTCCGCGTCATTATTATGGCGGCGGTGGCGGAGGGTGCGGCTGCCTCATTGCCATTTTTGTCTTGCTTCTAATCGCGGGCCTGTTTTTCTCTTTTCGCGGATGGGGCGGATGGGGTTGGTGGTTTTAGCCACCAACCCTTTCTTTTTGTCCAAGAAAATCTCCCCTCTTTTTTAGCCGCATTTGTTTTGGCACTTTGAAAAGCGAGAGAATCTATTTTGCCAGATCAAAAAAGGCGCCGCTGCTGCCGCGCCTTTTGTTGTCTCTTCTATCGGATTTGCCCCGTGCCTCGGACGATATATTTATAGCTCGTCAGCTCCCTTGGCCCCATCGGGCCTCTGGCATGAAGCTTTTGCGTGCTGATGCCAATTTCAGCGCCAAATCCAAACTCTTCGCCATCTGTGAAGCGCGTAGAAGCGTTGACGTAGACCGCCGCCGCATCCACATGCCCTGTGAAATAATCTGCATTCGCCGTATCACTTGTAACAATACATTCCGAATGCCGCGTCCCATAGCGGTTGATATGCTGCGCTGCCTCCTGCACATCCTGAACGACGCGCACCGCAATGATATAATCCAAAAATTCCGTGCTGTAATCCTCTTCGGATGCCGGAAACGCCCCATAGCGCTGGCAAAGCGCATCTCCGCGGATCTCCACACCCTTTTCCTTCAGTGCCGCAAAAATTCTGGGCAAAAAGGCATCTGCGATGCTCTCGTGCACCAGCAAATTCTCTATTGCATTGCAGACCGAAGGCCGGGATGTTTTCGCATTGACGACAATGCGCTCGGCCATCTGCAAATCCGCGCTTTCATCGACGTATACATGGCAGTTGCCCACGCCCGTCTCAATCACCGGAACTGTCGCGTTCTTGACCACCGTCGCAATCAGCCCCGCGCCGCCTCTCGGAATCAGCACATCCACCAGATCGTTCATGCGCATCATCTCGTTTGCCGCTTCTCTGGAAGGATCTGCGATCATCCCGATGGCCTCGCCCGGAAGCCCTGCTGCCGCCAGCGCCTCTTTGAGCGCCCCGGCAATCGCAAGGTTAGAGCCAAGCGCATCGCTCCCGCCTTTGAGCGCCGCGTTGCCCGTCTTGATGCAAAGCGCCGCCGCATCCGATGTGACGTTGGGCCGCGCCTCGTATATAATCCCGACAACCCCAAACGGCACGCTTCTTTTCTCTATGGTAATGCCGCTCTGCGCCGTCCATTCCTCCAAAACTTCTCCCACAGGGTCTGGCAGCACGATCACCTTGCGGATGCCTTCCGCCATGCCGGCAATCCGCTCTGCTGTCAGCGCCAGCCGATCCAGCATTGCCTGGCTCGTCCCCTTCTGCCGGGCAGCCTCCAAATCCTGCGCGTTGGCAGCCAGAATCTCCTGCGTATGACTTAGCAGAGCCTGCGCCATTTTTTCCAGCGCCGCATTTTTCTGTTCTTCCCTCAAAATTCCTAATGTCTCGCTGGCCCGCTTTGCCTGCTCTGCCAGCATTCTAACTTGGCTCATCTCTCGCTCCGCCTTTTTTGTTTTCTATTATTATAGCGAAACGACGCGCCTATTTCAATGCTGCTCCTGTCCAAAAATCTGATAGGGCGCCAGAAAACTCTTGGCCGAATTTGCATCGGCAAAAACCTTTCCTGCCAGCAATGCCTCCCTATCTTCTACCGCCAACTGATCCACCCGAACCCGAATGCGCTGCACTTCCGCAAAGTTTTCCTCAAATGCCACGCATTGCTTTAGGATAACTTCCTCTCCCTCCAGATAAGCCAGAGTATGGCTTGGGCAATAGCAAGGGTATTGCTTTTGCAAAACCGCCTGATCCGGCGAGAATTTCTTCACCGCATAGCCGGGGAACTCCTCTGCCAGCTGCTCCTCTGTCAGGCCAATATAGCGGCGCACATCCGCCTCCTGCTCCATATCGTGCCCGCAGAGAGCATAGTGGTATTGCAAAGAGACCTCCGCGTGAAACGTAAGCGTCTCTCCATCCGTCCCGGCCTCCTCCGCCAGTATGCCCGGCTGCCGCCTGGCGTATAAAAACCCTGTAACCGCCACTGCGAGAAAAAGCCCCGCCGTAATCCATCTGCGCTGCCGGTATTTCTTTTTGTTCGTCTCTTGCTGCATCATAAAAACCCCTCCGGAGTGATCCTTTGGGGTTAGTATGGCATTTTTAATCTGCTTTATCCTGGTTTGCCTCTTCAAAAGCCTGGCGAATCTCTTTTTCCGTGCAAGCGCCGTGGAAAACGCGCTTCTCGCCAACAAAGCCGGCGGGCAAGAAATAGAAATCGTAGGGCTCGCTCTCTTTTGTATCGCTTCCAATTCGGCGGACATACACCGCCGGATATTCTTTTTGCACTATTTGGATCAGTTTTTCTGCCTCCTCGCAATAGGGGCAGCCTTCCTCCATAATGACCGTTATCTCTTTCATAGCAGTCCCCTTGTTTCGGCAAAATAAAACCTGCCAAAGTTTGGCAGGTTATGTAAGGCCAAATTGTTCTTTTTTACTCTTCGTCCAGCTGGGCGTTGTGATAAACGTTTTGAACGTCGTCATTGTCCTCCAGCATATCCAGCATCGCTTCGACACTCTGCTGCTGTTCCGCCGTCAGTTCCACGCTCGTCTGCGGAATTTTATCCATCTCCGCCGAGAGGAACGCATATCCCGCTGCTTCCAGCGCCTCGCGCACCTGGGAAAAATCCGCCGGATCCGTCAGAATTTCATAAACGCCGTCCTCCGCGTTAAAATCCTCTGCGCCCGCATCCAGCGCCGTCATCATCAGCTCTTCCTCCGAAACGCCTTCGCTCTGCTCAACGGTAATCACGCCCTTGGCATCAAACATCCAGGCAACACATCCCGTCGTGCCAAGAGAGCCGCCGTTTTTGGAAAGCGCATGCCGGATTTCCGCCGCCGTCCGGTTCTTATTGTCCGTCAAAACGTCAATAATCACCGCGACTCCGCCCACGCCATAACCTTCGTAAGTGATATTCTCATAGTTGATATTTCCAAGCTCGCCCGATGCCTTCTTGATCGCCCGGTCGATGTTATCATTGGGCATGTTGTTTGCCTTGGCTTTCGCAATGGTATCGCGCAGCCTTGGGTTCATACTCGGGTCCGGGCCTCCGCCTTCCTTCACGGCTACAGCAAGTTCGCGGACAATCTTGGTGAAAACCTTGCCCCTTGCCGCATCGGTCTTTTCCTTTTTGCGTTTGATCGTCGCCCATTTGGAATGCCCTGACATAAATAAAAACACCTCAACTCTTTTAAGAAATAATCCGATTTATTTTATCACATCGCCATTCAGTTTTCAAGGTGTCAGATCGATAAAGCCTCTGGCGCCATCCAGATTCGCGTAAGATTGCGGCACTGTCCCAACAATAATCGCATCTGCAATGAGCACCTGGCTCTCTATATGCACGCTCTGGCTGGATCTGCCAACCACCAGCGCCATATCGCTCTTTAGTACCATATAGATTTTGTAGCGCGTCTGGTTAATCCCCGCGGCATAAAACTCGGTGAAATACTCCGCGCTCACCGCGCCCATGGGCAAAACGCCAATCCGGATGTCCGGCCCTTTTCCGGAAAACAGCCGTGATCCTATGGCATTGCCCAATGGGATGGGAATCTTATCCCGCTCCAGCTGCGCGATCTTCTCCTGCGCCCGCTCCACGCATTCATAGACAATCTGGTTCATCTCGGCCGCATCTGCGCTTACCATCGCCACTCTTCCCTGCTCATCCTTTTCTATTTTGAGCAGATCCCGCGCCGGATAGTGCTCTTGCAGCACTTCGCTGACAGATGTATTCATGATGGAAATCGCAATATTGTTCAGCTGCGCCTCCCCCTGCACCAGCAGGTTTTCCCGCAGCCCCCAATCGAGATAGAAATATAAAGCCAGCAAAAACAACATCAGCGCGCCTAAAATCAGGAAACGCTTCGCCCTTTTCTTCTTCATACCCCTCCCCTCCTGCCCGCATGCCAAGCTGGGCGCGATTGTAAATTTTCAGTATAATGTTTCGCCTTTCCTATCTATCTATGCTATAATATGCTGTATATAATTCTAAGTTCTCTTAATTAGGAGGAATCCATGAGCAAAGGAAAAAAATCTCCTGGCTTTTCCCAGAGCATATCCCGATTCTTTCAACATATCCAAAGCTGGTTCCGCGATCTGTTTTTGAAGTGCAAGCACTTCTTCTCTTCGCTGTTTTCCCGCGGAGACGATGAGGTGCAGCCCTCTGCTTCTAGGCCCGTTTCCAGCTCTTCTGCGGCCAAATCCGGCT
>JAHZHM010000103.1 GCA_019420265.1 Clostridiales bacterium | reverse complement strand
GCAAAGCGCCCCGAGGATTTCAGCGGGAGTGGTTTTCTCCCGCCCAAAGACTTTCGATGCTACGCGCCGCCCGAGAGGCGGGCTGCATCTCGTGCTTATTTCTATGCCGAAAATCCGCGCTTTCTGCCTGCGCAAAAACAGTTTCCGTTTAAGAGCGGCTATTTTCCCGCAAATAGCCCAGGTAGGCCCAAAGGCAGGCCTGGGCGTGGTCGTTTGCCAAATCGTCGCCCAGCGACTCATATTGCAGTACGCCGTTTTCCCAGTATTCCCGCAGGGCGATATGGAAAACCTGGCTGCCCGAGAGGGTATAGCGGTGCAGGCGGCCATCCGGCTGCTCCTGGCAGGAGTAATCCGAAAAGGCAAACCATTCGGCGGCTGCGGCATCGTCTCCGGCGGCCGGGGCTATGGCAGATTTCTCCGCTGCTGCCCAGTAGACCACCGAGATGACGCGCTGGCGGGGGTCTCTCTCCGGCTCGGAGAGCACGCCGCATTCGTGTAGGCGAAGGCCGGCCACGCCCGTCTCCTCCAGCAGTTCCCGGGCGGCGCCAGCGGGCACGGATTCCGCGATATCGATAAACCCGCCGGGCAGGGCGTAGTAGCCTTTATAAGGATAGCCGCCCCGGCGGATGAGCAGCAAAAAGAGCACATCGCCTTCGCGCCCAAACAGCGCGACATCCGCCGTTACAGCGGGGTTTTGATATTTGCTTGCATCGTAGGCCGCCAGATAGCGCGCCTCCTCCTCGCAGGAGGGGACATATGGTTTCATAACAATTCCTTCTTTCTATTGAGGTCAGGGGCCTGGATGAAAACACCCCAAGGCCCTAAGAACTTTCTGGGTGGAGCAATGCCGCTTGCGCGGGGCGGAAGGGCAAGGGCCTAAGGTGAACATGGGGCAAGCCCCATACCCCTTTTATTCTATGGATAGCGGGAGCAGAAAGCCCGTGCGGCAAACGTGTGGCAGGCGGCTCCTGCTATTTGGGAAGCCGGCCAAGTGCGGAACCAAAGGGAGCCTGCAAGCCCATCAGGGCGAGGGTAGAAAGCGCGTGCCATTCCGGCTGCGTTTGCCATCCTATCATTCGGGCGCCAAAGGGCAAGGGCCCGGGGCAGACATGGGGCAAAGCCCCATACCCCCTTTATCCTATGGAAAGGATAACGGGCACCTTCTATCTGCTCATCGCTCTGCCGCATCATTTTTCGGGAGACGCGCCGCCGATTTCCCTTTTGCCGAAATACTGCATCAGCATCAGAACCAGCGCGCCGCCTGCCAGCAGGCCATCCATGATGCCTGCGGGAAGCATGAATATCATCAGCGCCAAGGTAATGACGCAGTTGAGGATGCTAAGCGCCAGACCCCACATTCTGTTTTTCAGCAGAGCGGCTGCCCCGACGACCCGCAGGATGCCGTAGATCATGCTCATCGCCATCATCAGGCCGAGGTTTTCCTGCAAATACGGCACAATAAAATAGAAGAATTTCCCGGCCATCTCTGCCGCAGGCCCCTGCATGCCCAGCAGCGGCAGCATGGCCAGCGCCCCGCCGATTTCCATCAGGCCGCCGTGAATGAGCATGAGCATTGCCGCTATTTTATATTTTT
>JAHZHM010000102.1:3115-5927 GCA_019420265.1 Clostridiales bacterium | reverse complement strand
CGTGGCCGTATCCGTCGTGAAATAGGGGTTGCCCGTGCCGCAGGCGAAGATGACGATTCTGCCTTTCTCCAAATGCCGAACGGCCTTTCTGCGGATAAACGGCTCTGCAATTTTGATCATCTCAATGGCCGTCTGCAGGCGCACCTGCTTGCCCATCGCCTCCAGCGCATCCTGCACGGCCAGCGAGTTGATGACCGTCGCCAGCATGCCCATATGATCCGCCGTCACTCTATCCATATGCTTGCCCTGGCGGCCGCGCCAGATATTGCCCCCGCCCACAATAATGCAGACTTCCACGCCCATATCCGAAATTTCCGCTACCTGCTTTGCGACGGTGCCCACAATATCAAAATCGATATTTTCCCCCGGGCTGGAGAGCGCCTCGCCGCTGATCTTCAGAATGACTCTTTTGTATTTTGTCTCCATCTGCTATCTTCCTCCTATAAAAAAAGAGAACACGAAGCCGTGTTCTCTTTTTAATTGCATTATTTGTTTCCCGTCTGAGCCATAACTTCTTCTACGAAATTATCCTGTCTCTTTTCAAGACCCTCGCCCATCTCATAGCGGACAAAACGGCGAACCGAAATGTTCTCGCCGATCTTGGCGATCTTCTCGGTTACGAGATCCTGAACGGATTTATCGGGATCCTTCACGAACGGTTGCTCAAGCAGGCAGACTTCCTTGAAGTATTTCTGAATTCTGCCCTCAGCCATCTTATCGACGATCTTCTCCGGCTTGCCCTCGTTGAGCGCCTGTGCGCGGAGAATCTCTTTCTCTTTTTCCAGCTCTGCGGTATCGACGTCCTCTTTGCGCAGATATTTGGGGTTTGCAGCAGCGATCTGCATCGCAATATCCTTGACCAGCGCCTTGAAATCATCCGTCTTGGCGACGAAGTCGGTCTCGCAGTTTACTTCCAGCAAAACGCCAATTTTGCCGCCCATATGAATATAGGAATCGCCAACGCCTTCCGCCGCAATACGGCTGGATTTCTTGACGGCAGCCGCCAGGCCCTTTTCGCGCAGCAGCTCAATCGCCTTTTCCATATCGCCGTTTGCTTCGGTCAGCACTTTCTTGCAATCCATCATGCCCGCGCCAGTCTTCTCGCGCAGCTCTTTTACCTCACTTGCAGTAATACCCATGGTATTCCTCCTTCTTATTCCTGCTCAGCCGCAGCCTGCACTTCAGCCGCAACTTCTTCCGCGATCTCTTCGATGGCAGCAGCTTCCTGCTCCTCCTCGCTCATCTCGGCCTGCGGAGCCTCGACATCTTCCATCTGCTCGCCCTGACGGCCTTCCAGAACGGCATCCGCCATCTTGGAAACGATCAGTTTTACAGCGCGGATTGCATCATCGTTGCCCGGGATGGGGTAATCGATCTCGTCCGGGTCGCAGTTGGTATCGACGATAGCGACGATCGGGATGCCCAGGGAGCGAGCTTCCGCAACTGCAATGTGCTCTTTTCTGGGATCGACGATGAACAGCGCGCCGGGCATCTCGGAAAGGTTGCGGATACCGCCGAGGTTTGCCTCGAGCTTCTCCTTCTCGTGCATCATGCCGAGAATTTCTTTCTTGGGATGCAGGTTGATATCGCCCGTCTCTTCCAGGCGCTCAATCTCTTCCAAACGGTTGATTCTGGTTTTAATCGTCTTGAAGTTGGTGAGCATACCGCCCAGCCAACGGTTGACGACATAATACTGTCCGCAGCGCTTCGCCTCAAATTCCACGGATTCCTGTGCCTGTTTCTTCGTGCCCACGAACAGAATCGGCTTGCCGGATTCCGCCACATCGCGGATGAACATATAAGCTTCTTCCGCTTTCTTTACGGTTTTCTGCAGATCGATGATATAAATCCCATTGCGCTCGGTGAAGATATATTTCTTCATCTTGGGGTTCCATCTTCTGGTCTGATGGCCAAAGTGCACGCCTGCTTCGAGTAGCTGTTTCATAGAAATAACTGACATTTTCTGTCCTCCTTGTGTTTTCCCACCCCATGCCTCTTCACGCTTTTCCACCCGTAGGCACACGAAAAACGCTCTGCATGAGTGCGTTATTGGTGCAATTATACCATAGAAACCAGGCGCTTGCAATCCCTTTTCACGCAAATCCCAAAACACGGGATATTTGCGATAGAAAGCAGCAAATTACTGGAAAATATGCTATAATACTCCCATCTGAAATTTTCAAATACAGAAAGGAAAACACCATGCAGGAAAATTCCCGCTTGCAGGCATTCTTCACAAAAAAGCGCAATATTATTCTCTGCGCCGTCATCTGCACGCTGCTCTGGGGCAGCGCATTCCCCAGCATTAAAATCGGCTACGAACTGTTCTCCATTCAGGAAAGCGGCGCTTTCACCAAGCTCGTCTATGCCGGCTATCGCTTTCTGGGCGCCGGAGTGATGACCCTGCTCATCTCCCTGCTGCTCAACAAAAAATTGTCGTTTACCCCTCGAAATGCGACGCCCGTCATGCTGGCGCTGGCCCTTGTGCAAACATTCCTGCAATATATTTTCTACTATATCGGCCTGGCAAACACAACTGGCGTTACCGGCTCTGTCATCTCCGGCTGCTCCACGATTTTCACCGTGCTGCTGGCGCATTTTTTCTGTAAAGGCGAAAAACTGACGCCCAGAAAAGCCGCCGGGTGCATCATCGGCTTTGCAGGCGTCTTTCTGGTTACGCTCTCTTCCGGAAAGCTGGAGTTCTCCTTCTCCATGCTCGGCGAAGGCTTTTTGATGCTCTCCTGCCTGTTCTTTGCCATGGGCAATATCATCAGCAAGCGTCTGCCCGGCGATGCGGATTCCACGCTGGTAA
>JAHZHM010000102.1:0-3105 GCA_019420265.1 Clostridiales bacterium | reverse complement strand
TCCTGCTGCTCGTGGGCTATCTGGGCGGAGGCTCTCTCGATCATATCACCTTCCCCGGCATATTGGTGCTGATCTATTCTTCCTTTATCTCTGCTGCTGCCTTTACGCTCTGGCTCTTTCTCATGCGCTATAACTCCGCTGGAAAAGTCGTCATCTATAATTTCCTCACTCCCATTTTCGGAACTGTGCTCTCCGGCCTCTTCCTGCACGAGACTTTTCTCACTTGGAATAACGCCCTGGCTCTGCTCTGCGTCTGCCTGGGTATCTACTTCGTCAATTCTATGAGCAAAAAAGCTGCCCTCTCTGCCGAGGAAGCGCCCAGCGCGCATACCGAAGAGGCCCCGCAAGACGAGCAGCAATAGCTTTTTCCCTTTCTCAAAAAAGCAGGATCACTTCATCGTGCATCCTGCTTTTTGCATCATCGCGCTCTAATGCGAGAAAAAATTTATCTGCTATTTCTGGCGGTTTTAGGGCATTTTCGGGAGCTATGCACGCTATATCGGTATATAATTTCCGTTATAGCAATTTGTGTAATTTCTTATTTTCCCTAAACTGGAAAATCATGGAGGAAAATATGAATACAAAGCAAATCTTAGCAGAAAACACAAAACGGCTCCGCAATCTGAGCAAGCTCTCTCAGTTCGATTTTGCAGACGAGATCAACATGAGCAAAACTGTTCTGAGCGACATTGAAAATGCCCGCGCAAATCCCACGCTGGAAACTCTCGAGCGTCTTGCCGCCGCATTTCACACCACGCCTGCCCTACTGCTGGCAGCTTGCGAAGAGCCTTCCGAGATGCTTGCCGCAAACTTCATCTTAAGCGCACTGGATATTTTGCAGCATCTGGAGCCAGAACACCGCACGCTTGTCCTTCGTCTTTTTGAACAGCTTGTGCTTTTGTTAAAGCCTGGCATGGATAAGCACTGCGAGTAACGCCCCGCTCTTCTGCGCCGCCTTCCTTTGGCCGCGCAGAAGAGCACAGCCTTTCCTAAAAGCTTCGCGCAAATTTGCTTTGATTACAAAAGCCGCATGATTTTCTGCCCTGTCGCATCGTTTTCTGCATTCTATGCTTTATCGCTCCAGAGAAATCATTTTCATCCAAAAGCGCAGCTTTCTTTCCACAAATAAAAAACCGGCCTGATGGCCGGCTTTTTTTATTTTCTGTTCAGCTGCAAAACCTCTGTCGCATTCTCATAAACTTTATTGTCTTTGGAGACGCGGTAGAGCTCCTGCTTCTTATATCCGTTCTGGAAATAGATGTAATCCCCCGCAGTGCAGATGCCGATCGCGGAATCCGAGGAGATCATCTCACGGTTTTTGCCATCCAGATCCACGCGGTAGAACTGCTGGTTCGCATCCGTCTGGCTGGCGGAATAGTAGCTGTAGTAGATGTAATCCTCCGTGACGTTCATATCCGAGACGCGCAAATCCACCAGCTGCACCTGTGCGCTGCCATCCGGCTTGCATTTGTACATGCCATTTTTATTGCAGTAGTAGATCCACCCGTTCTCAATGGTGAACATGGAAGTTCCTCTGCCCACAGGCGCCTGTCTGTCGCTGCCATCCAGCTTCATCGAGTAGACACGGTTGAAATCGGCGTTGTTGATGAAGAAGAGTCTGTCATTATAGTAGATTAGATTGCCCGCATGGTCGATCGTAATCTGCTCTGTAGTAAAAGTTCCGTCTTCCTGTTGATAGGTCTTGTAGATGCCTTTCTGGCTGTCCAGATACTGAGAACTGTGATACAGCACGCCATCCACCAGGTTCAGCGAACCGCATGCGATATCCGAAATTTTCTCATGCTCCTGGGTCTCCAGGTTCATGCGGTAGAGCTTGCCCGTATCGTTATAATAGGAATAATACAGATACTGCTCATCGATGCAAAGACTGCTGACAATATAGTCCGTCAGCCGCTGGACCTCGCCATCCGGCGTCATCTTAAAGAGGCCGTCGCGGTTGAAATAGATTGTCCCGTCCTCCGCTTCAACAAACATCGCCTCATTGGCGATATTCGAAGCGGTGTTGCCCCGCCACACTCCATCAACCTTCGAGTTAACGATAAAAGAGACAACCGCCATGACAATGATTGCCAGCGCAGCCACAATTCCCGCAATCACAGCAATGCGGACTTTTTTATTCTTCCAAGCGTTTTCCACAGGTTTTTCCTCTCCCTGAAATGATACTACATATTTTATCACGATTATTTCAGCTTGACAACTTCCTTCTCTCAGAAAAAAATAGTATCCTCTGGCGCATTTCGTAATGTTGTCTTATATGGTTATATCCGGCATAAAATCAGCCCAAAGGCAAGCCTTTTTCCATCGCTTCCCAGTTGTCTCGCGCTAAATTAATACTTTTTCACCAAAAAATCAGCAGTTTCGGGAGTAGTTTTGTGCAAAAACTATCACTTGCTATCGTTTTCAAAAAATTTTTTCAAAAATATTTGCATTTACTATTGATTTTTTGTTTTTATATGATAAAATAAAAACAAGATTTATCAAACGCAAAAAAATGTTTGGTAAATTCCCCTCTTAATCCTTTCTAATTTCAAATCTCAAAAAGAAATGCTCCCTTCCAGGGAGCTTTCTTTTTGCCTATTTTTGCATGCTTTTCAGCTTTTCCAGCGCATCTCCCAGCCCTCCGACGGCATCAATGATTCCCGCCTGCACCGCCTCTTTTCCTGTCAGCACAGTGCCAATGTCATCGACCAGCTGATTCTTATTATTCATTAGCGTTTGCACTTGTTTTGCTTCAATTTTCGCATTGTCTGCGATAAAGTTGATGATGCGCTCCTGCATTTTGAGGAAATATGCGAAGCTCTCCTGCGAGGTGATGAAAAGACCATTGCTGCGCAAGGGGTGCACGGTCATGCTGGCTGTCGGCGCGATAAAAGAGTAATCCGCCGAAACTGCCATGGGAACGCCTATACTGTGCCCGCCGCCCAGCACCAAGCTGACGGATGGCTTTCTCATGCCCCGAACCAACTCTGCCAGCGCCAGCCCTGCCTCCACATCTCCGCCCGCCGTGTTGAGTATCAACAAAATCCCTTTGACGGCGTCGTCCTGCTCGGCATCCGTCAGCAAAGGGATAATATGCTCATATTT
>JAHZHM010000101.1 GCA_019420265.1 Clostridiales bacterium | reverse complement strand
TAGGGCAGCGCCAGCAAAATGACATTGCTGATCAGAGCCGAGATATAGATGGAATAAAGCAGGCTGTAGTAGCGCTTGCCGCTGAAGTTGAAGCAGTCCATAAAGCTGGCGGAGATGAGCGTGATCACCCAAAACCAGGGCAGCACGACATACAGGTTCGCGTTGCTGAAGCGATCCCAGACGTTGTGCACAAAAAGCGTGGCCAGCGTCATGCTGGCGCAGACGAGCAGGGAGAGCAGCGCGATGGAAAACAGCCGCGCAATGCCCTGGCCACGGTATTTATTGAACAAGGATTTTCTTTTTGCCATCCGCATATGCCTCTTATTTGGTGAGTTTAGCCAAAGTATACCACGGAAGGCGGTTTTGCGCAATGAAGAAGAGGCGGGCAAAATTTTGGCAAACCGCCGGGGCAGAGCAGCAGAAGACGCGAAAATGGCCTGTTTTTGGCGGAGGGCGGCAAAACTGCCGAGGAACAGAAAAAATGTGTAAAAAGCGGCGAAAAATTGCATCTAGCCGCCCCAAAAGAGCCGGAGGGCGAGTCAAAAAAATGCCCAAAAGGTTTGCCATCCGGCGGGTTTTCGTATATGATGAAGCTATCTATATAGAAAAGGACGCATTTGCATGAGAATCGAACTGGACGGGCAGCTTTTTGCCGAAAAGGAAAAGACGGGCATTGGCTTTGTGGCGCATCAGCTGGTATGCGAATTGCCGCGCATTTCCCAGGATGAGAAGGTGCTCGATTATTTTGCCAAGGGCTGCGGGAGAGAGCAACTGGCGGCCATTGAAAAATATCAGGAAATGGGATATGCACTAAACCCTTGCCAGGTGATCAGTTCCCGGCACTATAAGATGATTTGGCCCTTCTTTCCGCTGGCCTTCCACCGCTTTTTTGGCAAGAAGGCGGATGTCACTTGCTTTTTCAATTTCTATGTTCCGCCGGGCGTCTTTGGCAAGAAGATCACCATCGTGCACGATATGGTGGTGAAAGCGTTTCCCCAGACCATGAACCTCAAAACCAAGATCATGTTAAAACTCTGCCTGAAAAAATCCTGTAAGCGGGCGGATAAAATCGTAACCGTCTCCCAGTTCAGCAAGGAGGAGATCGTCAAATATCTGAAAATCCCCGAAGAGAAGATTATCGTCATGCCCAACGGCGTGGATCACAGCCTGTATCACCAGGGCTATGCGGAGGATGCCATCGCCCAGGCCAAGCGGCGCTACCATATCGAGGGGGAATACTATCTCTATTTGGGGACGCTGGAGCCAAGAAAAAATATCGAACGCATCGTGCAGGCGTATGCCCGGGCAAAGCGGCCGGGCGGGCCCAAGCTGGTGCTGGCGGGCAGAAAGGGATGGCTCTATGAGAGCATTTTTGCGACGGTGCAGGAGTTGGGCATCGAGGAGGATGTGATTTTTACAGATTATGTCGCGGATGCGGATGTTCCGCTGCTCATGAGCGGCGCCAAGATTTTCCTCTTCCCCTCGCTCTATGAGGGCTTTGGGCTTCCGCCGCTGGAGGCCATGGCCTGCGGGACGCCCGTGGTGACATCCAGCACCTCCTCCCTGCCCGAGGTGGTCGGGGATGCGGCGCTTTTGGCAGACCCATACAACGTGCGAGAAATTGCGGCGGCCATCGCGCGGCTGGAGCAGGATGAATCCCTGCGCCAAAACCTGATTCAAAAGGGGATAAGCCGTGCGGCTCAGTTTACCTGGGAAAAATCGGCCCAGATTTTCTATGCCGCCATTCGGGAAGCAGCGGAGGAGAGCAAATGAGCGAAAGAAAGTTGAAAGTGCTTCAAATCAATAAGCTCTATGCGCCGGATATTGGCGGCGTGGAGCGGGTGGCGCAGCAGATTGCCGAGGGGCTGGCCGAGCAAACGCAGATGCAGGTGCTGGTCTGCCAGAAAAAAGGGAAGAGAACCGA
>JAHZHM010000100.1 GCA_019420265.1 Clostridiales bacterium | reverse complement strand
AGGAAGCAGGCGGCCTGCATCAGTTCATGCACTGGGACAAGCCCATCTTAACGGATAGCGGCGGTTTCCAGGTTTTCAGCCTGGGGGAGATGCGCAAGCTGACGGAAGAGGGCGCGGAGTTCCGCAGCCATCTGGATGGCAGCCGACATATGCTGACGCCTGAAAAGGTCATGCAAATCGAGCAGGATCTTGGGGCAGATATCATCATGGCGCTGGATGAGTGCTGTCCCTATCCTGCGGAATACGAATATGCAAAGCACTCTATGGAGCGGACGCACCGCTGGGCAGAGCGCTGCAAAGCTGCGAAAAAGAATGAACACCAGGCGCTTTTTGGAATCGTGCAGGGGAGCATGTATGCGGATTTGCGCGAAGAGAGCGCAAAAGCGATCAATGCGATGGATTTCCCGGGCAACGCCATCGGCGGGCTCTCTGTGGGCGAGCCAAAGGAGCTGATGTATGAGATGCTGGAAGTCGTTACGCCGCACCTGGATAAACACAAACCGCGCTATCTGATGGGCGTAGGCACGCCGGATTGTTTCTTCGAAGGAGTGCAGCGTGGGGTGGATATGTTCGACTGCGTGCTGCAGACCAGAACAGCCCGCATGGGAACAGCGCTGACCAGCAAAGGCAAGCTCGTCGTGCGAAACGCGGCCTATGCCAGGGATTTTGCGCCGCTGGATAGCGACTGCGATTGCTATACCTGCCGCAACTTCAGCCGGGCCTATCTGCGCCACCTGATCAAAGCAGGGGAGATTCTGGGCGGTGCGCTGCTTTCCATCCACAATATTCATTTTTCGCTCCAACTGATGGAAAACATCCGAAATTCCATTCTGGGCGGCTATTTCCCGGAATATAAAGAGCAGATGATGGCACAGCTTGGGTATTGACGCGCGCTCTTCCATATATTATGATTAAAAGGTTGAAAAGTAATTTTCTTCCACATTTTGAAAGGATGTAATTTGTATGTCGGAACAATTCATGCAATCGATTGGCTCTTTTTTGCCAATGATTCTCCTGGCCGTGGCGATGATTCTCGTAATGGTCATTCCACAGAGAAAGCGGGATAAGAAAATTCAGCAGATGCTGGCAGGCATCAAAGTTGGCGATAATATCAAGACGATCGGCGGTATTTACGGCAAGGTTGTCGCGGTGAAAGAGGATCTTATCACCATCGAAACCGGCCCGGAAAAAGCGAAAATCGTCTTTGCAAAGGGCGCTGTTTCCACTGTGGAATCGGCAGAGGTTGAAAACGAAGAACTGGCAGAGAAAAAATGAGAAAAAGGCATCCAGCAATGGGTGCCTTTTGCATACATACATTTCTTTTTGCATATAGTTTACCAATCACAGCAAAAAAGGAGTTCGTATCTATGCCTAGTTCAAAAGCAGCCGCCCAAAAGAAGGGCGCAAACGGCGGCGGGAAGCTTGCCGTAGGAAAAGCAGTTAAAGGGGCTATTTTTGGCCTGATCGTAACCGTGCTCTCTGTCCTTGTTTTGGCGATTATCGTCAAGCAGTTTGGGCTTTCGGACGGGGCAATCGCCGCGGTCAACCAAGCAGTAAAGGTTGTCGCCATTTTTATTACTGCTTTTATCGCCACGAGCGGCGCTGATCAGAATAAAATCCTGACGGGCGCCCTGGCCGGGGCACTGTATGTGCTCTTTGGCTTTGGCGCATTTTCCCTGATTGAGGGGCAGTGGGGCAGCGTTTCCCAGCTTCTGGCTGATCTCGCCATGGGCATCGTCATTGGAATGCTGACGGCCATGATCTTTTCCAAAATTTTCGTCAAACAAAAAAAGCCGGCAAGAGCGGCTAAAAGATAGAAAATGAGCCATACTAGCCTCAAAAAAGGAGGTTTCGTATGGAAGGAATCGATAGAGAAGATACGCTGAAATTATATACAAAGATTTCGACTGGCGCGCGCATCGCGGTCAATTCTCTGGAATGCGTCGCCCGGAAGAGCGCCAGCCTGCAATTCTCGGGGGAAGTTCGCCGCACGATCAAGGAATATGAGCAGATCGATAAAAAGGCAGCCCGGGCGATTCTAACGCTGGGCGGCAAACCAAAGCGCATTTCCAAGGCAATGCGCATGAGAGATTGGTGGACAGTTTCCGTCAAGGCATTTTTCAATAACTCTCCCGCCGCAATGGCGCGCATCGTGCTTGGTGGCTTTGATATGGGGGAAAATCAGCTGCAGGGCTGCGAAAAGGCATACCCCAATGCCTCTGAAAACGCACGCCAATTGGTGCAGGAACTCTTCCAAATGCAGGATGAGCAAAAAAGCATCTATAAACGATATCTCAACGCTTAGGTTTTAGCACAAAGAGCGTGGGATACAGCCCACCGGCAGAGAAATTGGCATGTGCCACCAAATCAAATTTTTCCGAAAGAAGCTCGCGCAGGAGCTTCTTTTCATGTGTAAAGAGAAAAGCATGGCCATCCGGCTTTAACATGCCCGGCAGGTTATCCAGAAAGGCCCGATAAAGCGCCAGATTTTCCTTGTGGCTGGAAACGCGCAGACCAAAAGGCATGTTGGTGATGACCTCGTCATATTTCTGCTCAAAAGGCTTAGTCGCATTTTTGATGAGAAAATGTGCGCCGGTTTTGGCAAGGCGTTCATTGCTCCGGGCGGCGCGCAGTGCCTCGGCGGAAATATCTGTGCCTGTCAGCGAGGCGTAGGGCAGCGTGGCCCGCTCAAAAAGCATGGTGCCCGAGCCGCAAAAACAATCCAGCACATCCGCGCTGGGCCGGGTATAGCCCGAAACAAAGCGGATGCAGGAAGCGGCAACCGCCGGATGAATGGAAGCGCTGATGGCGTTTACGCGGTAATAGAAGCGCCCATCCAGCCGGGAACCGGGATAGAGCGCGATGATGATGCTGCGCTTGCCCCGAAGCAGGCGAATTTCAAAATCATAAGCAGAAGGGCTGTTGCAAAGCGGAGTGGCAGAGAGTGCATCGATGATCTGCACCGCCGCGGCTTTGCGCTCCTTTTCGGAAAAGGCTTCGCCGACGGCATCTACACGGTAGCCAAGGTTCAGCGTCCCATAGATATTTTTGATGAGCGCCAGAAAAACTCTGGTCTTTGCCGCGTTGACGGCTGCCTGCAGGGAAGAGAAGGAAGCAAAATAGATGCCGGCCTCATAGAACGTCCGGGCGGCATAGAGACTGGGGAATTTTGTGATGTTCTCCAGCATTAAGTGCCCCTCTAGCTCATCAAAGGCGGAGCAGGAGTAGCCCAAAGCGGAAAGCTCTGAGAGCGTCACTCTGGCATTCGGGCAGCTTGCGATTACCCGCACGGGCTTTTCCATGACGGCTGGCCGCACCACTTCCTTTTTGGGGGAGAGGCTCGCCAGCGCTTTTTGCTTTGCAATGCGCTGTTCCCGCAGGTTTTTATCCTCGCCGCTGGGAATCTCAAAATTTTGCAGCGCCGAGAGAGCTTCGGGCGAACCCTTAGCGTTGCCCAAAGCCAAAAGGATGGATGGCTTGACGAAATCCGTCTGCTCCTGCTCTAAAGCGCGCAATAAAACAGGGGCATAGTGCCCGGCGTCCAGCCGGCCAAGCAGCAGCGCCATGTTTTTGCGCAGCTTAGGATCATCGCAGAAAAGCAGCGCGGTAAATTGCTCCTGATGAATTTTGGCATAGTGCGCAATGCGCTCCCGGCACGCGCGATCTGTGCTGAGATCGCAAAGCGCGCGCAGAATTGCCCGAGCCTCCTGCCCAGCCAGCAGATGGTGAAACATTCTGCCGATGCTGGCATTATCTGCCAAGGCAAGCAATGCCTCTTTGCGGGCGCGGGGAGAGGTCTTGGCCGTCTTTTGAATGACTTCAATAATATCCTGCATTATCTTCCTTCCGATACGGCGAAAATCACTTGGGCGACGTTTTGTGCGCCGTCCTGAATTCCGCTTTCGCTCATGTTTTTCTTTAGTGTTTCGCTTTTTTCTGCCAGCTCCTCAATCTTGCTCAGCAGCACTTGCGGCGTAATGTCGTTTTGCTGGAGCACCAGGGAAAAGCCTTTGCCGGCAAAGTAGTTGGCGTTTAAAATCTGATCCCCGCGGCTGGCCTCCAGCGGGAGGGGAATGAGCAGCGCCGGAATGCAGAGCGCCAGAATTTCAAAGATGGCGTTGGCGCCCGAACGGGAGAGCATGAGATCCGTCGCGGCAAAGATATCCGGCAATTCGTCTGTAACGTATTCAAACTGCGTATATCCAGCCTTGCCTTCCAGCGCCGGGTTGAGTTTTTCCGCGCCGCGGATATGCACAATATCGAACTTCTCCAGCAGCGCATCCAAAATCTCGTCCACCGCCTCGTTGACGGCCAGCGCC
>JAHZHM010000010.1 GCA_019420265.1 Clostridiales bacterium | reverse complement strand
CCTTAACCCCCTGTCCTTCTGCCCCAATCACCAAACCAAAAGGAGAAACCATGCGAGAAGATACCATCTGCGCAGTCGCCACGGCGGCAGGGAGCGCAGGCATTTCCATCTTGCGGCTGAGCGGCAAAGATGCCCTGGCCGTGGCCCGGCGGGTCTTTTTTACGGGAGCGGAGCTGCGCCCCCGGTATTTTGCCCTGGGCAAAGTGATGGACGGCCCGGCCGTGATAGACCAGGCCCTGGGCGTCTACTTCCAGGCGCCAGCCTCGTATACCGGGGAGGACGTGTTCGAGATTCATTGCCATGGCGGGCAGGTCGCCACGCAGCTCACACTGGAACTGCTCATTCAAAACGGCGCACGGCCGGCAGAGCCGGGCGAATTTACCAAGCGCGCCTTCCTAAACGGCAAGATAGACCTCTCTGAGGCCGAAGCCGTGGCCGACCACATCGGCTCACTCTCGGAGGAGGGCGCCAAACGCGCCGCCCGGCAGATGAGCGGCGAGCTTTCGGGGCAAATCCGCGCCATGCAGGATGCCCTCTCGGATATCCTGGCCGAAATGGAGGCGGGCATCGAGTATCCCGAAGAGGATTTGGAGGACCAAATCGCCGGCGAGGCGCTGCCCAGGCTGCGGGCACTCTGCACCCAGGCACAGACGCTGGCTGGGAGCTTCCGGCAGGGGCGGGCCGTGCGGGAGGGCATCGAAGTCGCCCTGTGCGGCAGGCCGAACGCGGGCAAATCTTCCCTGCTCAACGCGATTTTCGGCGAGGAGCGGGCCATCGTCAGCAATATCCCCGGGACGACGCGGGATATCGTCTCCGGGCACTATACGCACCGGGGTCTGGCCCTGCGTTTTCTGGATACGGCGGGCATCCGGCAGACCGAGGACGCCATCGAGCGCATGGGCGTACAGCGCTCCCGGGATGCCATCCAGCAGGCGGGGGTGGCGGTGGTCTTGCTGGATGGCTCTGCGCCGCTCTCGGAGGAGGATGCGCAGGCGGTCTCTCTGGCAAAGCAGAGCCCGGCGGGCATGATTGTCGCCCTGAGCAAGAGCGATTTGCCCCAAAACAGCGAGGTTTTGCGGCAGGCGCGGCAGTTGGCGGGCGGCGAGCCGCTCTGCATTTCGGCCAAAACCGGCCAGGGGATTACGGCGCTTTTGGATGAGATTTACCAGCAGGCGGTGGGCAGTGCGCAGCTTTCCGAGGGCGTTTTGATTACCAATGCGCGGCACGCGCACGCGTTGCGCAGGGCCGGGGATGCGCTGGCCGAGGCGATTTCGGCCATGGAGCGCGGCGAGGACCTGGACTGCATCACCATCGATTTGAACGACGCCTGGATGCGCCTGGGCGAGATTACCGGCCAGACCGTCGGCGAGGAGATTATCGACCGCATTTTTAACAAGTTCTGCCTGGGGAAATAAAAGGGAAAAGGTCAAGGGCCGTTCTTAAACATGGGGGCAAAGCCCCCATACCCCCTCACTAGGGCATAAAAATGGGGTAGTGCGAGTAGAAAGCGCGTGCAGCGGGCACATTATGGATAGAAAGCAGGCTCGGCAAGCAGGAAATGTGGGAGCATGTGCTTTCTGGCAAACTGACTGGCAACGTCGCGTGTAGGAATAACAAACTCCACCGTTCTATCATTCGGGTGTGGTGTGCTCTCCGCAGGAGGTGCTGCGCACGGCACATAAAGGCAACTCTTTGCGGCAAGCACAATTTGCGCGAGCATTTGCCCTCTGACAAACTGACTGGCAACATCGCGTGCAGAATGGACAGGTTTTTCTGTTTCGTCATTCGGGTGTGGTGCGCCCTCCGTAGGAGGTGCTGCGCGCGGCATACGGGGTCAGCAGATGCTTCCATTCTGTTGTCATTCTTCCTATCAGCAAACTCGAGGCTAGAGATGAGCGGAAACGGGGGTGTGGGGGTGTATGTACGGCAGCTGGGGCTAGGGGAATTTTCCGAAATTGCTTGTGCGGCAGAGCCAGACAGTTTCCAACAACCTCTATCGCACATCCCACCCCCACGGTGCTGCGCACGGCATACGGAGCCAGCGCGTGCGGAACTGGCAGGTTTCGCTGCCCCGGCAATCGGGTATTGCCCTCCGCAGGAGCGCCAAAAGTAACAAGAGAAAGTCTTTTGAAACAGAGAATTGGTCGGATTCTGCACAATATGGAAAATTTGCACAGCTAGAAGTCCTTGATTTTGCCCTTGACCTTGAACTTGTCCTTGCCCTTCTCCCCGACAAGCAATCTCATACAAAAATGGAATAATCTTACAAGCAAAAACCAGCGGAACTCCCGCTGGTTTTGTCATCTCTCTCTTCTTTTTCCTCCATATGATCCACCGCATATTTGCAGCACTCAATGACGAATCGGTTGAACGAAATTCCGTTCTCCTGCGCCAAGCGGCAGAGATACTCGAAAAATTCATCCGGAAACCGAACTGTCCGCGGACTGTTCGGTCCATATGCTCTTTTGTCAATCTGAAACATGAAGCCCCTCCTTTTCTGATTTCCAATATTGGCAGGCCGTCTGGGCGGCATCCCTTTTTTTGAGGCGCGGGCAGATGCAATGCCCATAGCGGAGCGAAAAATACCTCCGCCCCCGGCGGATATAGTGCAGGCGGAAATACGCGCAGTTGCCGCAGGTTTGATTGTTCATCGTTGTTCTCCTTTCTGTCTCGATAGACTATAAAAATGTATTTCGTCTGAGGATGTTCTGTAAGCAAAGTTATCGATGCTAAAAATTTTAGCAGTATACACGAATGTTTGTTCGTGTATACTGCTATTTTATTCTTTTATAATGATAATGTCAATAACAATTGTTGGTGGTGAGATATGAAAAATATTTTGGCAATACGCCTAAAACAATGCAGAAAAGAGCGCGGCCTTTCCCAGCGTGAGGTGGCTATCTATTGTGATATTTCAGAAAGAGCATATCAAAATTATGAAATAATGCGGCGAGAGCCTAAATTAGAAATTCTGATTAAAATCGCGGATTATTTCGGCGTCTCATTGGATTATCTTGTAGGGCGGACGGAGAAAAGGGATTTGAACCGATAGATTTTTTTATGCTATAGTAAGGGGGTATGGGGGCTATGCCCCCATGTTTACCCATGGCCCTTGACCTTAATAAATGGAGATACAGATGAACTATTACGAAGGCGGAACATACGACATCATCGTGGTGGGCGCGGGGCACGCGGGCATCGAAGCGGCGCTGGCCGGCGCGCGCATGGGCATGCGCACGCTGCTGCTCACGCTCAACCTGGACAGTATCGGTCTCATGCCCTGCAACCCCTCCATCGGGGGCACGGCCAAAGGGCACCTGGTGCGGGAAGTGGATGCGCTGGGCGGGCAGATGGGCCTGGCCATCGATGCAACCTTCATCCAAATCAAAATGCTCAATACGGGCAAGGGCCCGGCCGTGCACTCTCTGCGGGCGCAGGCGGATAAAAAAGCCTATCAGGCCTATATGAAGCAGACGCTCGAGCATACGGACAACCTGGAAATCCGCCAGGGCGAGATTACCGCGCTGGATGTGCAGAATGGCCGCATCGCCGGGGTGTATACCGCGTGCGGCGCGCACCTTTGCTGCGGGGCGGTCGTGCTGGCGACGGGGGTGTATCTCAAAAGCCGCATCATCATCGGGGAGTTTTCCCAGCAGAGCGGCCCATCCGGCTTCCAGGGGGCAAACGCCCTCTCGCCCATGCTGGCTGAGCTGGGCATGCGGCTGCTGCGCTTCAAAACGGGCACGCCCGCCCGGGTGGACGGCCGCAGTCTGGATTTTTCCAAAATGACGCCCCAGTACGGCGATGAGAAAATCGTCCCCTTCTCCTTTTTGAGCGGGAAGATTGAGCGGGAGCAGGTGCCCTGCTATCTGGCGTATACCAACGAGAAAACCCACGAGATTATCCGGCAGAATATCCACAGAAGCCCGCTGTATTCCGGGCAGATTAAGGGGACGGGCCCCCGGTATTGCCCGTCTATCGAGGACAAGGTCGTCAAATTCCCGGAAAAAGAGCGGCACCAGATGTTTCTCGAGCCGGAGGGGCTGGGGACGACGGAATACTACGTCCAGGGGATGTCCAGCAGTTTGCCCGAGGAGGTGCAAATCGCGCTTTACCGGACTGTCCCGGGCATGGAGCACGTCCGCTTTACCCGCACGGCCTATGCCATCGAATACGACTGCATCGACCCATTGCAGCTTCGGCTGAATTTGGAATATAAAGAGATTGCCGGGCTGTTTCTGGCCGGGCAAATCAACGGCTCCTCGGGCTACGAGGAGGCGGCGGCCCAGGGCATTTTGGCGGGCATCAACGCCGTGCAGTTTCTGCGGCAGCGCGAGCCGCTCATTTTAGGGCGGGACGAGGCGTATGCCGGCGTGCTGGTGGACGACCTGGCCACCAAGGGCACCCGCGAGCCCTACCGCATGATGACCAGCCGGGCGGAATACCGCCTGCTGCTGCGGCAGGACAACGCGGATGCGCGGCTGGTGCAGAAGGGCAGGGAGGTCGGGCTGGTGAGCGATGCCAGATACGACGCCTTTATGCGCAAACAGGAGGCGATTGCCCGTTTTACGGCCAAGCTGGAGCAGGCTTCGGCCACACCTGCGCAGATTTTGCAGGAGACCGGCCTGGAGCTGAACCGCACGATGAAGCTGGCCGAGCTCATGCGCCGCCCGGAGGTGGAGGCCGAGCAGGTATTCGCGCTGCTGGGCGAGGCACCCGAGGAGGATGTGGCCGAGTGCATTCGCATTGCCCTCAAATACGAGGGGTACATCGGTAAGCAGAAGGCGCAGGTGGAGCGGTTCCGCAATCTGGAGAACCGGCGTCTGCCCGCGGATTTCGACTACTCCGCCATTTCCGGCTTGCGTCTGGAGGCCCGCGCCAAGCTGGCGGATGCGCGGCCGGAGAATCTCGGCCAGGCGGCCCGCATTTCCGGCGTCTCCCCGGCAGACATCACGGTTCTGCTGGTCGAGCTCAAGGCTCGGGGGATGTAGAGAAAAGGTCAAGGGATTAAGGTCAAGGGCGAAGGTCAAAGGCGAAGGTCAAAGGCGAAGGTCAAGGGCCATGGGTAGACATGGGGGCAAAGCCCCCATACCCCCTTTACTGGGACATGAAAATGGGGTAGTGCGGGGGAGAAAGCGTGTGCGGTGGGCAGAGCCTGTGGGAGCATGCGCTTTCTGGCAAGCTGGATGGCGGCGTCGCGTGCAGGGCTGAAAGGCTATATCGTTCCGCCAATCGGGTACGGGAAGGTCAAGGAATATGGGTAGCCATGGAGCCAAGCCCGCCCCCCTTACTATGATAATGGGGTAGTGTGGGGAGAAAGTGTGTATGGTGGGCAGGGCCTGTGTGAGCATGTGCTTTCTGGCAAGCTGGATGGCGGCGGCGCGTGCAAGGCTGAAAAGTTGTTCTGTCCCGCCATTCGGATATTGCTCTCCGCAGGAGAGAGAAATTTTGTACTATCCTATCATCATAATAGGATGGGGTATGGGGTGAAACCCCATGGTTCAGAACAGCCCTTGCCGCACGGCCTATGCCAAACATGCGTTCTCTGGCAAGCTGGATGGCGGTGGCGTGAACAGAAATGGCAGGTTATACTGCTCTGCCAATCGGGAGCGGAAGTGTAAAAGAGAGGATATGTGCGGTGAGCAGAGAATGTGGGAGCATTTGCTCTTTGGCTGACTGGCAACGTCGCGTGCAGGGCCGACAGGTTTTTCTGTCTTGCCAATCGGGTATGCTCTCTGCAGGAGAGAGCATGCGCCTTCTGGCAAGCTGGGCGGCGTTAGCAGAAATAGCAGATTATGCTGTTCCCTCATTTAGGTGTTGTGGTGGGCACAACATAGTTAGAAAGCAGGTTTGGTGAAGCAGAGACTGTGAGAGCATGCGCTCTCTGGTAAGCTGGATGGCGGCGGCGCGTGCAAGGCTGAAAGATTATGCCGCTCCGTCATTCGGGTGTAGCGGCGCGTGCGAAACTGACAGGTTTCACCGTCCTTTTATTCGGGTGTAAAATGGAGTTAAAAGAAGCGTTATTAGAGCTGCGCATCCCGCAGCAACAGGCAGAAAAAATGGCAGCATACGGCGCGCTGCTGGAAGAGGCGAACAAAAGCTTCAACCTGACGCGCATCACCTCACCGGAGGATATGGCGGAGAAGCATTTTTACGATTCTCTTGCCCCGGTGCGGCTGGGGCTGGTGAGAGAGGGGCAGTGCGTGCTGGATATCGGCACGGGCGCCGGGTTTCCGGGTGTGCCGCTGGCCATTGCGGGGCTTTCTATGACCATGCTGGATGCCTCGGAAAAGAAGATTGGCTTTGTGCGCGAAAGCTGTGAGGCGCTGGCCATTCCGGGCGTGTGCATCTGGGGCAGGGCGGAGGAGCTGGCGGCGCATATAGGCAAAGGCGGGCCGATTGGGCCTCAGGATGCGGTGGTGGCCCGGGCAGTGGCGCGGCTGGCTGTGCTGCTGGAGCTGGGCAGTGCGTTTGTGAAAAAAGGCGGGCTATTCCTGGCCTACAAGGGCGAGGCGGCCCAGGAGGAGGCGGACGAGGCACAGAACGCCGCCAAGGTGCTGGGGTTGCGCTTGCGGGAGATTGTCCCGGCCGGTTTGCCCGGGCGGGCGCACAGTCTGGTGGTTTACGAGAAAGTGGCCGATACGCCCAAGGGCTACCCCAGGAAGTTCGCGAAAATCAAGGCACGGCCGCTGTGAGGGAAGGGCAAGGGCCCGGGCTGACATGGGGCAGGGCCCCATACCCCTTATCATGAATAGGTTTGTGCGGAAACAGAGGCTTGCGCATCTCTGGCATTGGGGTGCAAAAGGTCAAGGGCTATTCTTAATCATGGGGGCAGAGCCCCCATACCCCAATACAATTATAATGAAACAGTGCGGTAAGAAAGTGCGTGCGGCGGGCGGAACATAACTAGGAAGCAGGCTGGGCGGGCAGAAAATGCGAGAGCATTTGCTCTCTGACAAACCGAATGCCAGTGACGCGAGTGGGGTTGACAGGTTTTGCTGTTCTATGAATCGGGTGCTGCCCTTCGCAGGAGCAGTGTTGTGTAGTGTGCGCAGACGGTTTGTATGGCAGGCATAGCTTTTTGAATGCGAAAACTTGGGGTATGGGGCTTTGCCCCATGTCAGCCTGGGCCCTTGACCTTTACGGCAAAAGCTGTGCCAGCATGCACTTTCTGACAAACCAATTTTCAGCGTCGCGAGCGGGGCTGATAGGTTTCACACCCCTATTATTCGGGTACGCCCTCCGCAGGAGCGGATATAAAAAAGGAGGCAAACGCCTCCTTTTTTGTTTCACGTGAAACATCGCTTCTATTTTGCGATTTTGACGACCACCTGGATATAATCGCCCTGGTCCTCGAAACGGAAATCCGTATCCACGCCCATGGCCGCGATTTTATCCGCACATTTGCGCAGGGTGTTGACGTAAATCTTATAGTTACAGCGCATCCGGATGAGGTTGTTCTCCTTCTCCTCGCCGTAGAGATGCAGCAGCTCTTTTTCCACCAGCTCTTCCGTCGCCTTGACGGATAGCCCGCGCTCGCAGACGTGCTCCAAAAGCCGCAGCTGCGCCTCTTCGTTGTGCAGCCGCCGAAGCGCCCGGGCGTGGCGTTCGGTCAGCCCGCCGGCGATGATTTTTTCCTTTACTGGCCGGGGCAGCTTTAAAATGCGCAGTTTGTTGGCCACGGTCGATTGGTTCTTGGCCAGCCGCGTGGCCAGCTCCTCCTGCGTGAAACCGTGCTCCCGGATGAGGCTCTGGTAGCCCTCGGCCTCCTCGAAGAAATGCAGGTTTTCCCGCTGCAGGTTTTCTATCATGGCAATCATCGCGATGTCGCGGTCGTAGGCGCTGTCGAGGATAATCGCCTTAATCTCGGTCAGCCCGGCCAGCTTGCAGGCGCGCAGCCGGCGCTCTCCGGCGATGAGCTCATAGCCGCCTTCGCCCGCCCGGCGCACATTGATGGGCTGCAGCAGCCCGATTTGCCGGATGGAATCGGCCAGATCCGCGATGGCTTCGTCGGAAAAGTATTTGCGGGGCTGATAGGGGTTGGGGCGGATGGCAAAAATGGGAATCATCTCCAAAGTGGGCTTGCGCGTGATGCGCACAGGTTCCTGGCGCGCTAATCGAATCATAAAATCTCCTCCTATGCGGTGTGAATTGGGCTGGTGCCCCGCCGGAAAAATTGGAATTTGGCGGGGATGCAGGCCATGCGCGTGTTTACTCTATAAACGCCTCGGACAGAGGGGATGTCCTGTCGTTTGGGTGCGAAAAAGGTCAAGGGCTATTCTTAAACATGGGGCAAAGCCCCATACCCCCTCATCAAAATGCGGCAGAGCCAAAAGAGAGCCTACGGTTGAGAGAACATATGCGAGCATGTGCTGACTGGTAGGCTGATTGCCAATGGCGCGAGTGATTCTAGCAAATTTTGCTGACCTGCCAATCGGGTACAGCGGCGCGAGTTGTGCCGACAGGGTTTGCCACCCTATCAATCGGGTATAGAAATGGCAAGCAGGTTACGGGAGAGCATTTGCTTTCTGAAAGATTGACCATCAGCGGCGTGTGCAGTTCTGATAGGTTTGCTGTTCTGTCAATCGGGTGTAGCGGTGCGAGTCGTGTTGACAGATTCCACATTCCTTTCATTCGGGTATAGAGATTCTGTGAAATATTCCACATTCCTGCCCTCTCGACAAAAGCAGTTGTGCTTCGCGCTATTTCGTATCCGATTGACGGAATAGTGTAACCTGTCAGCCTCGCACGCGCCGCCGCTATCCATTCTGTCAGAGGGCGCATGCTCGCACAGGCTCTGCCCACCACACGCGCTTTCTTTCCGCACTACCCCATTATAATAGTAAAGGGGGTATGGGGGCTTGCCCCCATGTTTAAGAATGGTCTTTGCCCTATGATTCAAAAATCCCCCTGCCTTTTTGCTCCGATTGTTTCACGTGAAACACTCTGGGAAAAAGAGATTGAAAAGCGGGGCGGATGCTGGTATCATAAATCTATTGGAGGTAAGGGCATTGGCGAGAAGTATTGTAGTTGCAAATCAGAAAGGCGGCGTGGGCAAGACGACCACGGCCGTCAATTTAAGCGCCTGCCTGGCAGAGCTGGGCCAGCGGACGCTGCTCGTCGATAGCGACCCTCAGGGCAACGCCACCAGCGGGCTGGGCGTGGATAAGCGGGAAGTGGAGCAATCTATCTACGACGTCATGATCAACGGCACCGCTGCCCGGCAGGCCGTCCGGGAGACGGGCATAGAAAACCTCGCTCTGCTGCCCAGCAATATCGATCTGGCGGGCGCGGAAATCGAGATGGTTTCCATGATGAGCCGGGAGACCATTCTGGCCCGGGCGCTGGCCGAGATAAAAGCGGATTACGACTTTATCATCATCGATGCGCCGCCCTCGCTGGGGCTGTTGACGCTCAACGCCTTTGCCGCGGCCGACCAGGTGCTCATCCCGATTCAGTGCGAGTTTTATGCGCTGGAAGGGCTTTCCCAGCTGATGAACACGATTAAACTCGTGAAAAAGCACGTCAACCGAAGCCTGGAGGTGGAGGGCGTGGTGCTGACCATGTTCGATTCGCGCACCAACCTGTCTATGCAGGTGGTGGATGAAGTCAAGCGGTTTTTTGCGGGCAAGGTGCATGGCGCCATCATTCCGCGCAACGTCCGCCTGGGGGAGGCACCCAGCCATGGGCTGCCCATCACCAAATACGATGCAAAGTGCGTCGGCTCGGAGGCGTATATCGCCCTGGCCGAGGAAATTCTGGGATACGGGGAGGAAGAGTAGATGAGCAGCAGAAAAGGTCTCGGCAAGGGGCTGGGCGCGCTGATGGGCAGTATGGAACTGCCAGAGCAGGAGCCGCAGGGCGGCGTTTTGGAGATTAAAGTCAACCTCATCGACCCGTGCAAGACGCAGCCGCGCCAGCAGTTCGATGAAGAAAAGCTGGAAGAGCTGGCGGCCTCTGTGCGCCAGCACGGCATTTTGCAGCCGCTGATTTTGAAGGCGAAGGGCGGGCGGTATACCATCATCGCCGGGGAGCGGCGCTATCGGGCGGCCAGAAAGGCCGGGCTCAAGACCGTCCCGGCGGTGCTCAAGGATGCGGATGAGAAGGAGGTTTTGCAGCTTTCCATCATCGAAAACATCCAGCGGGAGGACCTCAGCCCCATCGAGGAGGCCGAGGCCATCGCCCGTCTGATGGAGCAGTATAACTTAAACCAGGAGCAGGTTGCCGCCATGCTGGGGCGCAGCCGTTCGGCTGTGGCCAACACGCTGCGGCTCATGGGGTTGACGCCCGCTCTGCGCCAGTTGGTGATGCAGGGAGCGCTGACCGGCGGCCATGCCCGCGCTCTGCTGCCGTTGGGGCCGCGGATGGAACAAGCGGCCGAGATTGTCATAAAAGACGGCCTTTCCGTGCGCCAGACCGAGGCATTGGTGGCCCGCATGCAGCAGGAGCAGCCGGAAAAGCCCAGGGCGGCCCGGCGCAAGAGCAGCGAATGGAAGGTTGCGGAAAAGGAGCTAGGCGAGCTTTACGAGACCAAGGTGCAGCTCTCGGGCACGGAGGAGCGGGGCAAGATTACGCTGGAATACTACTCCAAAGAGCAGCTCTACGCGCTTTACGATTTTTTGAAGCGGAAATAGAGAAGGTCAAGGGCCATTCTTAACCATGGGGCAAAGCCCCATACCCCCTCACTAGGATATGGAAATGGGGTAGCGCGGGAATGACGGGATTTGCCGTTCCGGCATTCGGTATGGAAAGGTCAGGAGCCATTCTGAATCATGGGGGCGGGACCCACATCCCCCTTTTTTGAAACAACGAAAAAAGGGAGAGCATATGCCCTCTGAAAAACCGATTGATGGTATCGTGAGTGGAATTGAAGAATTTTCCCACTTTGCCAGTCGGGCGCGCAAAGGGCAAAGGCTGCTTTTAAACATAGGGGCAGGGCCCCCATACCCCCTTTACTGAAATGTGAAAATGGGCTAGTGCGAAGAGAAAGCGCGTGCGGCGGGCAGAAAATGAGAGAGCATGCGCCTGCTGACAAACTGGCGAGCAATGCCGCGAGCGGGGTTGACAGATTTTTCTATTTTGTCGGTCGGGTGTAAAGGCCATGGGTGAACATGGAGCCGAGCTTCATACCCCATTTGATGAGAAATAAAAGAGCGCAGGATTTTTCTTATCCTGCGCCTTTCTTTGTTTCACGTGAAACATCACACCTGAATGAAGGGAATGCGGAGTCTGTCAATTTCGGTGCACACCACACTTGGCGGACAGACCGATAAAATCGAGCGATTTTGCTCACGCCGCCGCACGCGCTTTCTACTCGCACTAGCCCATTTTCATATTTCAGTAAAG
>JAHZHM010000001.1 GCA_019420265.1 Clostridiales bacterium | reverse complement strand
GCCGTGCGGGGCGTGATCTCCTTTTTGGATGTTACCAGTGTGCCATCCATATCGATGGCCAGCAGCTTAATATGCTCTAGTCTTTGCACGCTTCCACAAACTCCCGTATCCGTTTTAACGCTTCGATGATATTTTCCATAGAGGCCGCATACGAGCAGCGGATATACCCCTCGCCGCTCTGCCCAAAGGCCGTCCCGGGCACGCATGCAACGCTCTTTTCAAAGATCAGCCGTTTGCAGAACTCCTCGGAAGAGAGCCCTGTGCTCTTAATATTGGGGAAGGCATAGAACGCGCCCCGGGGCTCGAAACAGGAAAGCCCCATTTCCCGAAAACTCTCAACGACCAGCGTCCGCCGCCGGTTATAGTTGCGCACCATATCCGCCACCTGCGGAAAGCCGCTCCCCATCTCATCCTTCAGCGCCTCGATGCCGGCCACCTGGCTCATGATGGGCGCGCACAGCATGGTATACTGATGGATTTTGACCATCGCCGCAATGACATCCGCCGGCCCGCAGGCATAGCCCAGCCGCCAGCCCGTCATGGCAAAGGCCTTGGAAAAGCCGTTGATGAGCAGCGTCCGCTCCTCCATGCCCTCGGCAAAGGAAACGTGCCTGCCGCCATACGTCAGCTCGGAATAAATTTCATCCGCAATCACAAACAGATCGTGCTTTACGATCACCGGGCGAATGGCATCCAGCTGCTCGCGCGTCATAATCGCGCCGGTGGGATTATTGGGGTAGGGGATGACAATCGCCTTGGTTTTCGGCGTGATGGCCCGCTCAATTTGCTCGGGCGTCAGCGTGAAATCCTCGGCCTCGCCCGTCTCGACCGGAACGGGAACGCCATGGCAAAATGCCACGCCCGGCTCATAGGAGACATAGGAAGGTGCCGGAATCAGCACCTCGTCTCCCGGCTCGATCAGCGCCCGAAATGCCAGATCCAGCGCCTCGCTGGCCCCGACGGTTACGAGAATCTGGCCGACCGGATAATGCACATTATAGCGGGTGGCGAGATAGTTTCGGATAAGCTCCCGCAGCTCCGGCATGCCGTGGTTGGAAGTGTAGTGCGTGCGCCCCTGCTCGATGGAGCTGATGGCCGCCGCCCGCACGTTCCACGGGGTGACGAAATCCGGCTCGCCCACCGAAAGCGAGATGACATTTTTCATATCGCTCGCAATATCGAAAAACTTGCGGATGCCCGAGGGCGGCACCGCCGCGATATGCGAAGCCACAAGCGTTTCCCTGTTCACGGCGTCACCACCAATCTTTCTTCCTTCTCATCGCCCACCAGAATTTCGCCGTTTTCCTTATATTTGCGCATGATAAACAGCGTTTCCGTGCTGGTTACCCCTTCGAGCACAGAGAGCTTTTCCCAGACGAATTTGGAGATATCCTTCATCGCCTTGCACTCCACCCGAATGGCCAGATCGCACCGGCCAGACATCAAATACAGCGATTTGACTTCCGGAAATTTATCGATGCGCCGGGCAATATCGTCGTATCCAAAATCCAGTTTGGGCGCAACTTTTATCTCAATGAGCGCTTCGGCCGGGGCATCCTCGCCCAAAAGCTCGGAATTGACCGTGATGCCATAGCGCAGAATAATGCCTGCTTCTTCCATTTCCCGGATGGCGGCCGCCACTTCCTGCTCCGTGCTGCCCAGCATTGCGGCGATGTTCTTATTCTCAATTTTTGCATCTGCCCGCAGAATTTCGAGAATCTCTTTCTTCAGCTCCATAAAAACGCCCTCCTGTATCAATTTTTGTTCCATCAGGGGCATCGCCCCATTGTTGCGCGGCAAGGCTACCTGCCCTTTCGCATTTAAGCGGAAAAGGCCGCCCATATCCCACGCGAAACCTCCAGATGCCGCCTTTTTTAGGCAATGGCTCTTAAATAAGGGGCCAACCCTTACCCTTAAGATTTCAGCGGGAGATTGGCAATCTCTCACGCAAAGACTTGGGTGAGACCCGCCGTCTATCGTGGCGGAGAGACATTTCCTTGCCTAAGTTATAAGTATAGCGGGAAAGCACGCCTGCGTCAATCGCAGGCCCTCTTCTCTGCCGCCAAAACCCGCT